>CAZDLO010000214.1:1121-1666 GCA_964506325.1 uncultured Tangfeifania sp. | reverse complement strand
AATTTCTACGTTGGATGAAGAAACAAAATTATTCTTTAGGCGATAATTCACCTGAAAGTTTATTGGATTCATTTACGGGTATTCAGGAAGTGCGGAATTGCCTGAATAGAATTGAGTACGGAAACCTGGCGTAATGAAAGTATATCGGGTTGAAAGAGAGAAATATTTGGCAACGACGCTTAGTGGTGCTGGTGCTGCATTGGCGGAAGGTTACAGATGGAATAGCTTAAACACTTACCTGGTCTATACAGCAGAGTCACGGGCTCTTGGGACGCTTGAAGTCTCCGTGCATATGGACCTGAGCGAGGATTTACCAAAAGACAGATTTTATGTTGAAATTGAAATTCCTGATATCGTTGAAATTGTAGAATTGCCAACTGACGAATTACCTGAAGATTGGGATTCAAAACCACCAATATTGGAAACGCAATACATCGGGGATGATTTTGTTGCACAAAAAGTCGCTGCTGTATTGAAAGTTCCCAGTAGTATTGTGCCTCAGGAGTACAATTATTTAATCAATCCCAATCATGCTGATTCGTCTA
>CAZDLO010000214.1:0-1111 GCA_964506325.1 uncultured Tangfeifania sp. | reverse complement strand
CTATCCAAAGATTACAATTTGACAGTAGATTTGAACAAAGAAGGGATAAAGGTACAAGGCCTAAAAGCGACTAAGCTGTCCTCCCTCTATACTGCGTTATATGAATTAATCCGCGGAAATCCGCGCAGAAACTCCTCAATTCCCATCCTCTTCTTTCCGGCAAGCTGAAGATCAGTTAGCAACAAATAGCCATTGGTACAAGCTATTTTTACCCACTTCTTCTGATCAGACAAGATTGTGCCTGGTTCATGTGAATGATCACATTTTTCGAGAGTAGTTCTGAAAATTTTGAGGGGTATATTTTCTTTATCAGGAGCCGATAGTTCTGTCCAGGCGGTTGGATAAGGGCTCAATCCACGAACCTTGTTGTGATTCTTCTCTGCTTCCTGATGCCAGTCCATCCGGCAATCCTCCTTAAATATTTTGGGAGCATGCAGTCTTTCGGGCTCGATTTCAAGCTTATCCTGTGAGATAGGTATTGCAGTGCCTTCTGCCAGTGCATCAACTGTTTTCAGAACCAGCCTGGCACCGATTCCCATAAGTTCATCATGCAGCTCTCCAACCGTTTGGTCCTTATTGATTTGAATCTTCTCGATGAAAAGGATATTGCCGGTATCGATTTCCTGCTTCAGCAAAAATGTTGTAACACCACTCTCGCTGTCCCCGTTCATAATGGCCCAGTTGAGTGGTGCAGCTCCCCGGTAGCGGGGCAAAATCGATCCGTGCAGGTTGAAAGTACCCAAGGCAGGCATCTTCCAAACTATTTCCGGGAGCATGCGAAAAGCAACCACCACCTGAAGGTCGGCCTTCAATGCTTTCAGCTCTTCGATAAAAAACTCGTCTTTTAATTTTTCAGGCTGCAGTATTGGGATTTGAAAGGTCAAGGCGAAGGTCTTCACGGCCGATTGTTGCATCTTCTGACCTCGACCCGCAGGTTTGTCAGGAGCCGTTACTACTCCCACCACCTGATAACCGTTTTCTACAAGTGCAGAAAGACTGGCCACGGCAAAATCGGGAGTTCCCATAAAGACGATGCGAAGATCTTTGCCGGTCATGACAGAATGTTTGAAATGTTTGAAATGTTTGAAATGTTTGAAATGTTTGAAATGTT
>CAZDLO010000213.1:0-2003 GCA_964506325.1 uncultured Tangfeifania sp. | reverse complement strand
GTCAGAAAACTGGTAAGACCCGTAAAAAGGATATTCCGGTTGAAGCGGGGAGGATTATTTCTTTTCCCTGTCTCATTGGACTCCTCTTCTATATTTGAATGTTTTGCCATGTCAGATCAAAAAGCTTATCCGGGTAATATCGGGCTGTAGGTTAATCAGGTTAAGTGCAGGCTTTCAACCTTCTCCGCTAGCAGATACCCCCTCACAGCCACCCAATCCGGAAAGTGGTCCGAGCCGAACAGTATCAGTTCGCCCCCGAAGTCACCCGCCCCATTTTTGGTGCGGTCATCGATCAGGTAATCTCCTTTATTAAGGTCTTTCCTGTGACTGATGATCAGTCTTTTGTAGGCCTTGTCTCCCAAATGCTTCTTTACCCAGAGGCATTTGTCGGTCCATGCCGATGGGTTGTTCCAGGGTGCGGTTGAAAGAATAAAGGTGTTGTAATGCTCCGCCAGAAGATTAAAGGATTCAATCGCCCCAAAGAGGGGTTCCATCAGTGAGAAGATCCCGGGAACATCATCCAGGTTGTCTTTGTATTTTTCCAGCGTTTCAGCATCCAGCCGTGCAATTCCTGAGGCAAAATCCACCAGGACATTGTCCATGTCAACGTACAGTATTTTTTTCATAAAACGTTAAACTATATATAATTACAGTATTCCTCTATTTTCATTCCAAGTCGTCCGGCCAGGTATTGGTTTCCACTTCCCAGCTCTGCCAGGATTAATTCTGCCTCATCCCGGTACCCCGTCCTCCTGGCTGTATTCCAATATGCCGGTGGAGGCTGCAGGTTGGTGATGCGGTCGGCCATTTTGACTGCCCAGACCTCCGGACTTAATTTCCTGATCCTGCGCAGACTGTCAGGCATTCTCTCCTCTTTTGGCAATCCTTCATCCTTTGTCAGGGTTTTAACCGCTTCTGCCACAGCCGCTCCAAACCTTTCCTCCAGTTCCGAATACCCTGTATCCGTATCTTCAAGCGTGTCGTGGAGCAAGGCGACCCTGACAGCAAAGCCGGTATCGAAATTCTCCGTGAGTGAGCCTGCGACGAGGACTTCCATCGCAACATTGCTAAGATGGACAACGTAAGGAAGATTGGTCCCAGGGATGATCTGACCCTTCTCCTGGTGTTTTGCGGCAGCAAATTTTATTGCGTCCTGGTACTGTGACTGTAAATCCATATTGCTAATTTTCAAATTTGTTACAAAATCAGTTTGCTGTCGGAGGTACATAATCCCTTTCTGAAAACTGCCTCTGACCCTCCATCCCACCGGTCGCCACAATGGGAACCACTCCGTAATGCTGTTGCGACACAGGAAGATCTTCGGGCTTCATTCCCGGTTCCCGGTTATTCCGGAAAATCATCCTCAATTTTGCCTGCTCCCCTCTGGGTTTCTTCACAGTTGTCAAACCCTCACTGGTTGTACGCCTCCGGTTCATCCATTTCAGGGGAATAATCGTAATCCGGCAGGAGATGCTCCATTGCTAAAGGTAGCATGATCAAGGTAAAAGAAAGGAATAAGAACATTAATAATCTTACTATTCTTGTACTAAGGTGGTTTACATTGCCTTTCCATGTTTCTGAAATTCAACACAGCATCTGTTTTTAACCTTGGTGGCACTGTCATTCACTGCCAGCAACAACCGAAACGGATTGAGTTGCGTCATCCTGTTTCCCGCAGCAGGCAGGTTCGGCAGGTTCAATATACCATACCAGGTTCCCTTCATCATTGATCACACTGCCAAGCCAGCTCAGGTTCCGGAGATGAGGATGTTCACCGTTCACGTACCAAAAATCCTCTGGCACAAAAGGGTGGCCAGGGTATGTTGTCATCTGCTCCTGAACGATAACATAGTCCTCGTATTCTTTCAAACCCCTGGGCTGCAAACAACGTTCCACCACATCATCGAGGTAGGCGGAACAGAGGTTCATGTCTTTAAGGCAAAGCAATTTTCCATTGGTACACCCATTGGTGATCTGGTATTCATAGGTGAAATCCTTAAGGC
>CAZDLO010000212.1:0-2023 GCA_964506325.1 uncultured Tangfeifania sp. | reverse complement strand
GCTTCTTCGTAAGGGCTGCTGGCATCGATCGGAACATTACCTGAACCGCCATTGGCATCGTAAGTCAAAGGATAGGTGGCAACCGGAGCCGTCCAGGTAAAACCGGCATTGTCTGAATATTTCGTCCCGTAGCCGGGTTTTGAACATTTTGTATAGAAGTAGTCATAACCTGTGTTTGTCCCTGTTAAATAAAAGTAGGCAATCCCATCGTTGTTTGTCGTGCTGTTAGGTACGGAAATCCCACTGTTTGCTCCATACCAGAAATGGAAACTGACCGTTTGATCAGGAATGGGAGAAGGAGGAATATTTTGGCCCCCGCAAACACACCCACCATCCTTGACCAGAGCTGTCCAGGCATTCTCAACATTGACTTCCGATGTACCGGTGAGTGGCGACAGGGTTACTGAACCTAAACTCCAGATGTACCAGTTTGCATTGGTGGCATCATTGATGCTGGTCCCGTGTACGGTAGCAGTAATTACATGGGTATAATAACCTGGTGTTTTCAATGGCCCAGTATAACAAAATTCTGCCTGCCCATTCGCATCGGTTACCGCGGAGCCCCCGGACACAGCAGGTAAGCCGGATACGGTAAAGTCAACCGTAATACCTGCCACAGGTACATTCGAGGCATCCAATACGGTAGCTGTCCAACAACGGTTAATTGTTTGTTGTAACCAGGCATTCTCCGGTGTAATGGAAATCTGAGAAACGCTTCTGGTGTCGACCCTGATATAGGCATATGCACAGTTAGAGGGACTCGCAGTTTCGCAGATCTGGTATCTTACGGTATAGACTCCGGCTGGTGTCCCGGCGGCCAGGTTGATAGCACCCGTACCGGTGTTCAGTGTCACTTTGCCTGAAGGGTCGGTATCAAGAACGGATAGCGTGACATTGGCAGTGGTGGCAGCGGCGAAATTAAGTTTATCGTTGGTGAGTGCATTGCCGAGCGTGCCGCCTGCTGAGCCGTCGGCGTTTAGATAGACGTCATCATCTGCGAGAATTGTTGCATCCAGCGTGCCTTGCGGACACACCTTGTGTTCGTTTCTGCTGTCGCCGGTGGAAGCCGTGTAGCCCCAGTAAACGGCAGTGCCTTCGAAATATCCGATCAGATCATAATTGGTGGAGGCCTTGAGGGTTCCGTCTAAGTAAATCTGAATAAGCTGGGTTGTTGGATTCCATGTTACCCTGAATGCATGATAGGCATTGTCTTCAATGTTGGTAATCGTAACAGGGCTCATGATCGTGTTGGAGGGATTGGCATGCCTTCCGTCGCCGTTGATGTGGGCAGCAAGATGATCATCCGCAGGATCCGTCCAGCCCAGATTGGCGTTTTGCCAGGTATCGATCTCAATGGTGAAGGATGGTTTTATTCCTCCGTCGCCATCATCGCCGTCGCAGGCGCCGATTCCACGGCCGTCCTGGCCGATGGTTGCCAATCCATCAGGGTCGTCATGCAGCACAAAGCACAGGCCATCCGCTCCGGTATTGTTCTTATCGCCAAGGAAGACATTGACCGTAAAATCGAAGGGTTGCGAGAGGGTTGCCTTGTTGTTTGACCAGATTCCACCCTTTTGATACTGAAGGTCGGGTGTCAACTGCAGTTCGTTCGTGGGGAGAACAGAAGTATTCCCTATGGTTGTAAAAAGACCTGGGGTACAAGTTCCTTGAGCTATGGTATGCTCAAAAAACATCAATATGCTTCCCGCACATAAGAGGAAGGCATAAAGAAAGGTTTTGAATGTTGGGTTTTTTTTCATGATTATTTAGTTGTAGCAGAGTTGTATTTGAGTAGTGTGTTAAGAGCTCGTATAATATAGTATTGCCATTTCATCATTCATCATCGTCTTGGCATGACTGAAAAAGCGAATTAAATGCATGGCATAGTTTCAGGATTTGAGGTATTTATAAACCCAGCCCGCCAGCATGGCTCCCACAATAGGGATTACTATAAAAAGCCAAAGCTGCGCCAGTGCCCAGTCGCCCACAAAAATGGCCTGGCTGATGCTTCGGGCAGGATTTA
>CAZDLO010000211.1:0-2063 GCA_964506325.1 uncultured Tangfeifania sp. | reverse complement strand
ACAAAACATAGCCAATATCCAGGTAGCAGGCGGCATTTACATCGAAAGTCCGGATGTAATATTCCTGAAGTTCACATGTTGCATTTGATGAAAAATGCCTTTCAACTGGTAAGAAATCATCTACGGCGGATGGTCCGTATGCTTGAAATTCAATCATTAGCTTTGATGTCGCTGAGTTAAAATCCCCCGTAGGATAATTGAACAGCTGTGCTATGTGGGTATAAATTTTCATCTGTTTATTATTTTGTATTTTATTTGCCAGATGGAACTCCCAATAATCATTTGCTTGTGCGTGCGACACTTTCTCATGGTTGTTTCATCATTAGAATACTCTTCTTGTTCCAGTTTTCTCTCCAAAACCGGTATTCCCTTTCCTGTCGTCTGTGCTTTCAATCATTTCGATGGCCTCTTCACGATGGGCTGCCGGTATGACAAACCTTTCGTCATATTTTACCAGGGAGGTGAGCCGGTAAATGGCATCAGCTACTTCCGGAGTCAAACCGGTAGTTTCGAATGCAGCATCCAGTAAGGAGCCTTCAATATCATTCACAGTTACCTGACGGCGATGGTAGCGTACGGTCATCAGTTTCCTGAGTACATCTTTTATTTTATCCTGGTTTCCAGCAGAAAACAGGTTGGCCAGGTATTGAAGCGGCAGTCTTGAATCTTCAATCTTGCCCCACAAATTGGTGGTAGTCGATTCGTAAACGCCATTTTCCATTTTGCCCATCACAGGTAACATCGGAGGAACATAAAACAAACTTGGCATCGTACGGAATTCAGCATGAAGCGGAAGGGCTATCTTCCATTCTTTGACGAACTTGTACACCGGTGATTTCTGGGCTGCTTCGATGGTCGAATCGGCGATGCCGTTCTTTTTGGCATCGCGGATCACTTTTTCGCTGAAAGGGTTGAGGTATATATCCAGCTGTCTGTCAATAAGTTCGTCTTCAGGACAGGAGGCGAATTCCTTGATTTTGTCGGCATCGAAAAGCAAAACTCCCAGGTAACGGATCCGCCCCACACAGGAGTGCATGCAAGCCGGTGCCTGTCCCGTTTCGAGCCTGGGATAACAGAGCAAACATTTTTCAGATTTTCCACTGTCCCAGTTGTAATAAGATTTCTTATACGGACAGGCGGTAACACAAAGTCTCCAGCCACGGCATTTCTCCTGGCTGATCAGGACCACTCCATCTTCGCCACGTTTATATACTGCTCCACTTGGGCAGGCGGCCACGCAGGCCGGGTTGAGACAATGGTTGCACATTCGGGGCAGATAGTGCATGGTCATGCGTTCAAGCTGAAACATAGCCTCCTGGTCTTCCGCGCTAACATTCCTCAGGTTGATGTCATTTCTCGCATAATCCGGAGTCCCACTTAAATCATCGTCCCAGTTTGGACCGCCTTTTACATCGATTGGTTCGCCGGTAACCAGCGAGATGGTCCGTGCCGTAGGTTGGTCGGTGCCGGCGGGTGCCTCGAACAAATGATCATAATCGTAGGTCCACGGTTCGTAGTAATCGTCCATGACAGGCATATCCGGATTGTGGTAGAGCTTGGTCAGTCCCGTTGGCTTTCCGGCTACACGCAATTCTATCTTATCGCCATTTCTTTTCCATCCCCCTTTGTATATCTTCTGGTCTTCCCATTTGGTTGGATAGCCTGTGCCAGGTTTGGTTTCCACATTGTTCCACCACATATATTCTGCTCCTTTGCGGTCGGTCCAGATATTTTTGCAGGCTATTGAACAGGTATGGCAGCCAATGCATTTATCGAGGTGAAATACCATTGCTATTTGCGATCTGATATCCATGATTTTTCTTTTTCGAATTTTAAAATTCCAGTTTTTTCATTTTCTGAACGATAACAAAGGTGTCGCGATTGACACCAACAGGTCCCCAGTAGTTAAAATGGTACGAGAATTGACCATATCCACCTGCCATCAGGTTCGGTTTCAGCCTGACACGGGTTAGGCTGTTATGCCCTCCCGAACGCTTACCTCCCCTAACTTCGGACTTTGGAACCGTATAAGTTCTTTCCGTAGCATGGTAAACCAGACAAAT
>CAZDLO010000210.1:0-2101 GCA_964506325.1 uncultured Tangfeifania sp. | reverse complement strand
ACATTCCTTGATTTTATCTGCATTATTATGTATATTGTTTTTCCTCCCGAAAAAATATTTTATTTTGCAATCATCTAACAATCAGGATTATGAAAACATTTTGTTTGTCCCTGGCCCTGGCTGTTTTTCTCCTGTTGCTTCCAGCCGAAATTCTTGCCGGGCACAAATCTGCGGACCTGAAGGTTGCGCAGAACGAGGTCAATGAGTTGATGGACAAATATGCCAGTTCATTGAAGTCGAAGAACGCCGGAGCACTATCTGAACTACTCACGAATGACGGTCAGTTTTACGGAACAGATCCGACCGAGATGTTTTGCAAGCTTGCACTGCTGGATACCTGGACACAGATGTTTGCTGACAAGTCGACCGACCTGACCTACTCGCCCCTCAAACGTGAAATCAAAGTATTTCCAGGGGGCAGAACAGCCATTATCGTAGAACAGTTTTCATTGCTGGGCGTTACGCCCCGGATTCCGTGGCGCATGGTATCACATGCGCAGAAGGTAGGCAACAGCTGGAAACTGGATTTCATAAGCTGGAACCTGACCCCAAAGAACGAGGATATCGGCAAGCTGAACAAGGCCCTGGAGTAAATGATTCTTCTGACTTGCCAGCGAGGCTGTATAGAAAACAAACCAAGCTGCCAATAAATCCATTATTCATAAAAACCAAAATCCATGAAAAAATTGTACCTGCTTCTGTTTTTTATCACAGCCACCATGTTTGCATTTTCTCAGGAACCAGTAACAGATCAACCTGTTACCAGGAAAAATTCGATCAAATTTCTGCCTGTCAACATGGCTTTCAACAGTATTACCTTTGAATTTGAGCGGATGATCAGTCCGAAAAACGCATTTACCCTTGGCATAGGCCTCCCGACCAACAATTCGTTCGCCAGCAGGTTTTACTCCGGCACAGGAGATCCGGGAAGCCAGTCGTATGGCGACAAGCTGGGTGTATTGTCTGTCAGGGCTGCCTACCGGCATTACGGAGGGAACAGCGGACTTCCCAAAGGATTTTACATCTCGCCTTACCTGAAATACCAGGATTTCAAACTCGACCTGCAGATCAGTTCTACCGACGACACCGGCAGTCCGTACGACGACAAAGTAGATATGAAGGGCAATACCATGAACCTGGGATTCCAGATGGGATACCAGTTTCTGATCGGGAAAAGGGTGAACCTGGATTTCTATTTCTTTGGACTTGAGGCAGGCCTGCTCACTTTCGATGGCAGTGCTACTCCCCATGACCCGGCAGATATTGATTCGGTGGAGGCAGATGCAAGAGACTTTGTGGATGGGCTGCCAACATTTATTGGCGAAAAAATGGAGGTATCCAAAACATCCACCCAGGTAAAATTGAAGGGCAGTTCCATCCCTTACCCGTTTTTCAGGGGAGGGATAAGTCTTGGCATTGCCTTTTAAGGTAGTAGCTGAGAGCTTAACCTCAAAAAGGCACAATTGGGAAATAAGGCAGGGTGGTCTTCCGGGTCCCTGCCCTGTATCCCTTAATCTATTTCCCTTTTACCAACCCATGCACCGGCCAGTGAAGCCAGCAGGGATAATACCCAGCCACCAACGTATGGAATCCATAAATCGGTGGTCCAGAACTTACTTTCCATGAAGGCTGCCAGGATGCCAATGATGTTGCAAACCAGCGGAATATACCAGATACTGGCAGGATTGCGCCGGACAATCGCAAAACACCCTGCAGCGATAACCAGGTCATACAGGATGTATGGCACGGCTAAACCAATGGGTCCGCTGGAATGAAGAAACCTGTCGAAACCATAACTGACAGCAAGGAAAATAAAGGAAGCGGCTACCAGGGTAAGAAATCCTCCGAGGCCACTGGGAATAAACTCTCCCAGTGTTTTTTGATCTCTTGTTTCCATAAATTAATAGTTTTGAATCAGACGGTATAAAATTACTGAATAAATTTTTATGTTAAGTTTCTATTTTGATAAAAAACATTTCATTATCAACTATTTAATGTTGATAACTGCAACTGGGTTAGGAGTTAGAAATTAGGAATTATGAATTATGAGTTAAGAGTGTTCAAAACCTTTAAAAATATTTTTATCAACAAATAAATCGTT
>CAZDLO010000209.1:0-2112 GCA_964506325.1 uncultured Tangfeifania sp. | reverse complement strand
TCATAACTCATAACTTTTTAATGATGCCTACGCTAATTATTCTCGCGGCCGGGATGGGAAGCCGCTACGGTGGTTTGAAACAAATGGACGAAGTGGGTCCCAACGGCGAAGCCATCATCGATTATTCCCTCTATGATGCCATCAGGGCAGGTTTCGGCAAGGTTGTCTTCGTCATCCGTACGGATTTTGCCGAAGCATTCAAGGAACGATTTGATCCCAGGCTGAAAGGACGCATCAGCGTCGGATATGTATACCAGTCGCTGGATAAACTTCCTTCAGGATTCACACTTCCCGCTGGAAGGGAAAAACCCTGGGGTACTGCGCACGCCCTGCTGATGGCGGAGGGTGCCGCCATGGAACCGATGGCAGTCATCAATGCGGATGACTTTTACGGTGAAAAAGCCTACCGGGCCATGGCAGGGTTTCTTACTTCCTCCTCTGATCCAAACGAATATTCCATGATCGGTTACAACGTGGAAAACACCCTTTCAGACCATGGAACCGTCTCACGCGGTGTTTGTGAAACAGATGCGGAAGGCTACCTGACAACAGTCATCGAAAGGACAAAAATCAAGGAAGAACCGGATGGCATCTATTTTTACGAAAACGAGACCAGGCATAAACTGGATCCGAAAAGCCCGGTTTCTATGAATTTCTGGGGACTGAAACCCAATGTATTCCCCTTCCTGAATGAAGGATTTGCACAGTTTCTGAACGATCACGGCCATGAACAGAAATCCGAATACTACATTCCATTGCTTATCAATGACAATATTGTAAATGGAAATATCCGGACCAAAGTGATCGAATGCGATTCTCCCTGGTTTGGTGTTACTTACATTGAGGACAAACCGATCGTAAAGGAGAAAATTGCCAGGCTGATAGCGGAAGGCGTCTATCCTGAGAAGCTTTGGGAAGAGTTATGAATTATGAGTTATAAGTGATGAATTATGAATTAATGCCATGATCAGACCTTGAACTGCCCCCCCAACTCCTGACTTATAACTCATAATTCATAACTCATAATTTTTCCTCTCCCATGGATATTCAAAAGATAATCAACATCTTCAATTCGTTTGGCATCTCTGAAAAGGTGGCAGAGTGCGTTCCGTTCGGACACGGTCACATCAACGATACCTACCTGGTGCGCACGGCCGCAGACAGTTCTCCGGATTACATCCTTCAGCGGAAAAATCACCAGGTATTCAGGGATATACCGGGAATGCTCAACAATATCCTGCTGGCAACAGGCCACATTCGCGGAAAACTGCTCATTCAGGATGAACCTGAAATCGACCGGAAAGTGATGAAGTACCTCCCTGCCTTGGACGGCAATTATTACACACGGGATGACGGTGGAAACTACTGGACCCTCTTTCTCTTTATCCGCGATTCTCATGGTATCGAGGAGGTGACCAATGCCGGCCAGGCTTTCAGTGCAGGCAAAGCATTTGGAAAATTTCAGCTTCAGCTGTCCGACCTGGACGGCACCCGGCTCATCGAAACCATCCCGAATTTCCACAATGGAATTTTCAGGTTCCGGCAGTTTGAAGAGTCTGTCCGACAGGATCTTGCCGGAAGGGCCCGTGAGATGACACAAGTCATCGCCAGCCTCATGAACAGGAAGGATGAGATGCTGCAACTGCAGCACTGGCTGGATATGGGTGAACTGCCGCTCCGTATTACCCACAACGACACTAAAATCAACAACATTCTTTTCGACAAAAACAGTAACATTCTGTGTATCATAGACCTCGACACTGTAATGCCCGGCAGTATCCTGTTCGATTTCGGCGATGCCATCCGCACCCTGGGAAACAGTGCAGCGGAAGACGAAGCCGACCTCTCTATAATAAGGTTCCAATCCGACTATTTTGAAGCTTTTACCAAAGGATACCTCTCTGAAAGCAACGGGTTCCTGACAGAAAAAGAGCGGTCAAACCTTGTATATTCCTGCCGTTACATGGTCTGGGAGCAGGCCATCCGCTTCCTGACCGACTACCTCAACGGGGATACCTACTACAAGATCGTATTTCCGGAGCACAATAAAGTCCGGACCCTGTCACAGCTCCGCTACCTCGAAGTTTTGGAAGAAAATGAGAAGATGATGGA
>CAZDLO010000208.1:0-2144 GCA_964506325.1 uncultured Tangfeifania sp. | reverse complement strand
CTTCGTGGAGATGAACTCGGTGTATCTGCTCAAGTAATGATTGGTTCAAGCGCTGCGGTAGATGGAATTGCACGTGAAATTAGCGAGCCAGTTAGAGCGCTAATTAATAATTTCTGGCCAGGACAGCTATCAATTAATTTAAAACCGCAGCGTGGACTCAATTGGGATTTAGGTGACGGTCAACAACTGGATTCATTTAGTGTGCGAGTGCCAAGTGCTGATTTCATTTTGCAGCTGGCCAAGATGCACGGACCACTTGCCGTGGCCTCTGCAGCGCTTGCAGGTAAATCTCCAATTACCAATCCAAATGATTTAACATTTACCGAGCTTGAAGTGGCAGCGATCTTTTCGGTTGGGCCGATCACCCAAGGCCCAGCCACCACGGTTGTATCCGGCGATAGCGACCAGGCCCGCATCATGCGCGTTGGGGCGATCTCGGCTGAGCAAATCACAGCGATCGCACCCGACATTTCTGCGCCATAAGGCTTAGGCTTGCCCGCATGAGCGCAGAGACTTTCTATGGCCCGGATTTTGCACTGCTGAGCAAACAAGATCCAGATATTGCAGCAGTTCTTCTATCTGAGTTAAAGCGTCAGCAGACCAATCTGCAGCTAATCGCATCTGAAAACTTCACATCGCGCGCAGTTTTGGCAGCACTTGGTTCGACCCTCTCCAATAAATATGCAGAAGGTTATCCAGGCAAGCGTTATTATGGAGGGTGCCAGCATGTAGATATTGTAGAGAATCTTGCCATTGAAAGGGCCAAGAAGCTGTTCGGCGCAGACCATGTGAACGTCCAGCCCCATTCAGGCTCCCAAGCCAACATGGCGGTCTATTTTTCGGTGCTCAAGCCGGGCGACACGATCCTGGGAATGAACCTCTCCCATGGCGGACATCTCACCCACGGCAGCCCTGTAAATTTTTCCGGCAGGTTCTTCAATGTCGTTTCCTACGGGGTATCACGAGAAAATCAGACCATTGACTACAATGAAGTGGAGAGGCTGGCGCTTGAACATAACCCGAAGATGATTGTGGTCGGGGCCAGCGCCTATCCGCGCATAATCGACTTTGCCGCCTTCCGGACGATTGCCGACAAGGTCGGTGCTGTGGTCATGGTTGATATGGCCCACATTGCCGGGCTGGTAGCGACAGGGCTTCATCCGAACCCGGTGCCACATGCCGAATTCGTGACGACAACCACCCACAAGACGCTGCGCGGACCTCGGGGGGGGATGATCCTCTGCCGCGAAGAGTTCGCAAAGGTTCTCAACTCCAATATATTCCCCGGCATACAGGGGGGGCCGCTCATGCATGTAATCGCAGCCAAGGCGGTGGCTTTCAAGGAGGCCCTGACACCTGAATTCAGGATCTATCAGGAGCAGATTGTGAAGAACTCCGGGACACTGGCTGCGGAGTTGATGGAGCGGGGTTTCCGACTTGTATCCGGGGGAACAGACAACCACCTGATGCTTGTGGACCTGTCCGACACCGAATTGACAGGAAAGATTGCTGAAGAGACCCTGGACAGGGCCGGGATCACAGTAAACAAGAATACCGTGCCGTTTGAGACCAGATCACCCTTTGTCACTTCAGGTATCCGCATCGGTACTCCGGCTGCAACGACACATGGCCTGAAGGAACCAGAGATGAAAGAGGTGGCGGGCTTTATCGCCGAGGTCTTGGCTAATGTGAACAATGATGAGAAGATTGCTGATATAAAGGGAAGAGTCTGTGCCTTGATGAAGCGTTTTCCGCTCTATGCTCACCGCCTGCGTTAGAACAAATTGGGTCTACCAAACCAGATAAAACTGCTGAAAGACGCAGAGACCATGGCGCATGATATTCTCCATTTTCCCTGCGTCTTTATATTTCAGTTCAGGCCGCTTTCCGTAGCTGATCAAGCCCGCACAGGCTCATCTCATTTTCAAGTTTGTCGCGATTGATCCCGAGCACTTTGCATATGATCTCCTTATTTCCCTCATAACGTTCCAGGGCCATAAGTATCAGGGCTTTTTTCATGGATTTTGAAAGGTTTGAAAGCAGGTTGTTTTTAGATGATTCGGAAATCCTTGAAAAAAAAGGCTGGAGCCCTTTTCCGAAGATGTCGGCGCTATCCGCAATTTTCTTTCTATCCCGGTCTTCCA
>CAZDLO010000207.1:0-2334 GCA_964506325.1 uncultured Tangfeifania sp. | reverse complement strand
CCAGTCGGGAAGCATCCCAGAGGCGCCAATCCATATGGGCTTGAGGATCTGGTAGGATCGGTATGGCAACTCACCAACGATGAGTATGACAATGGCACTGTCTATTACGTTATCATGAAAGGGGGGAGTTACTTTAATCCTGGTTCAAGCTGGTGGTATGTACAGGGCGGTCCGCGTGAATTGCAATATCGTCAGATGCTTTTACGCGTGTCCAGGGGATTTGAGCGTAACTCTACGGTTGGATTCAGATGCATAAAGGATAAATAGCAAAAAAAAAGGCCGTAATTGTTACGGCCTTTTATTCTATTTAATAATACATCAGTCTTTGTAAAGGATTTTGCCGCTGTCGGCTGCTACCTCGATGATTCCCTGGGAGACCATCTGATTTACCAGTTTTTCAGCAACGGTGTCATCTTCAACCGTTATTTTACTGATCATTTCTATCAGCTTTGGTATTAGCTTTGGCCGTTTAACTTTCTGCATCCCGAAAAGGTCTTTGAAAACTGTTGCGTTATTGCTGTCTTCTATCTGAAAACGGGCCAGTTTTGCATTAACTTCTTCCACTGTAATTGGCTTCTCAACTCTTGGTTTGCTGGGTTTCGGAACTTTCTCAGCTTTGGCTTTTTTTACCTTGGAAACTTTAGCTTTTTTAGCCGGTTTCTTTTTTGGCTTTTTCTCGACGACTGGCTTTTCTTTGGCTGGCCGGCCTTTTTTCTTAGGTGCTGCAGGAATAGCATCAGTTATTGCAGCTGCTTCTTTCTTTGGGCGTCCGCGCCTTTTGGGCGCTGATTCAACCACTGTGACTTCTTTTGGTTTTCTTCCCCTCTTCTTGGGCTCTGCAACGATAATCTCAGAAACCGCGCCAGCTTCTTTTTTTGGCCTACCGCGCTTTTTCCCGGATTCTTTTACAGGCAAAGCCTTTTCTTCAGTCTTCTTCGGACGTCCCCGTTTACCGGTACTTTTGGATTTTGTAGGTGAAGGTTTTTCAGGGCTGCCTGAAATCAGCTCAGCCGGAATGCCCTGATTCCTTAGAAATGTTATGGTTTTTTCAAGTTTCGCAGAACGTGATACAATGTAGAAATTGATTTCTTCTTCAGGATCCACCAGTTGACCGATTGACAGGACAATGTGATGAGAAATATCCTGGGTATCCATGTAAGCCGTATCTACCCAAATTAAATTATTTCCATAAATCGGTAGTTCCTTGATTAACTCCTTGGGTATCTTAATGTTAGTAGTGTCGGCGTAGATGTAGGCAAGGTAATAGTCCTCGTGGGTCAGGATCCGGTCCTTTATCAGCTTAAAGTCCCTTGATTCAGAGAAGAAAATGGATGTGGCCATAAATTATTTGTAATTAATTCAAAATATTACATAAGACTTTTACAAAGATTATATTTATTCTGTTAAAACTTCTTTTTTTTTAAATTATTTTCATATTAATATCTAATTACTCATTTGTTCGGAAGGTGGAAAAGTTGTGCAAAACCGCTTAGGTTGTCATGCCCGAGCGTCGGGGGATTTTCGTATTTTTGCTTGCAAATTAGTTCCCATGATCCTCTTTTACGAGACCCCGTCTGAAATCTTTGCTGTAGGTGTTGACCAGGTTCTGCCAGAACAGGACCTGGATAAGCTCTATTGGCTTTTTGGAAAAGCGAACCGTTTGTCAATGAATACTTTGGACGGTTTTTTTATAGGCCCCCGAAAGGAGATGGTGACCCCATGGTCTACCAATGCGGTTGAAATTACCCTCAATATGGGAATTTCCGGAATACGAAGAATTGAAACTTTTGTCCGGGTTAAAGAGGAATGCCCTCACCATGATCCGATGCTTCAGGTGGTTTATAAGGGATTAAACCAGGAACTGTTTACCATTGTTCATGAACCCGATCCGATAATTGAAATCACAGATATACAGGCCTATAATGAGTCTGAAGGATTGGCACTGAGCCAGGAAGAGGTTGTTTACCTCGACACATTGTCCGCGAGAATCGGGAGAAAACTTACAGATTCAGAAGTATTTGGCTTCTCCCAGGTAAATTCAGAGCATTGCAGGCACAAGATTTTCAACGGAGAGTTTATTATTGACGGAGAAACCAAAACCGAATCTTTATTTGCGCTCATTAAGAAAACGGCTTCCCTTAATCCGAACCGGATCATTTCCGCGTACAAGGATAACGTTGCATTTATTGTTGGCCCGTCGATGGAGCAATTTGCCCCGGCAACTCAAGAAAAGTCCGATTTCTTTACTATCAGGGACAGAGATTCCATCATTTCCCTTAAAGCGGAAACCCATAACTTCCCAACTACAGTAGAACCTTTTAACGGTGCTGCAAC
>CAZDLO010000206.1:0-2437 GCA_964506325.1 uncultured Tangfeifania sp. | reverse complement strand
TGGTGGGGGATGGATTCGAACCATCGAAAGCATTGCTAGCAGATTTACAGTCTGCTATAATGAGGCTAGATTAAATATTTGTATATAATTTGTTGACATATTTGTTTTTAATGCCATATTTATACAGAAACAATGTAAAACAGGGGCAGGCAATGAAAACAAAAAACGAGAATCTCTGGAAGCGCAACGGACGGTATTATCTGGTTCAAGTGGAGAACGGGAAGCGGACTGTTCTTTCGTTGCACACAAAAAACGAACTGGAAGCACGTAAGCGCCGGGATGAGGTTCTTAATCCCGCATTACAGGCAAAGACGACAGAGAAGGTGGCTCAAAATATCGGAGAAGCTCGGAAACTTTTAACTAATGTTGATAAAAAATATCCTCTTGCAATCGTATGGAAGCAATACTTGAAAAATTCCGACAGGCCAAAATCAGGGAAAGGGTCACTTGAAAACTACGAGCGATACTTGAAGGCTTTTTTTAAATGGTTGGAAGAAAAACATCCGCATATTGAAAAGGTCAACCAGGTTACGTCCGACGAGGCGGATCAATATCTCGAACACTTCTGGACTAGCAACAATATCAGCCATACGACATGGAATCATCACTTGCAGGGATTGAAACTTGTCTTTAAGTATATCATCGGAAACAAGACAACAAAATATTCCACAGCAACACCGTTTAGCCATATTAAAAAGAGAACAGGAATACAGGTTACTCGAAAAGACTTCACTCCGGAAAACCTAGAGGCTATTTTCAACGCATTCGACGATGATAAATTAAAAATTCCAGACAAGGCGGAAATGAAACTGCTTTGCTACATCCTCGCTTTTACTGGATTAAGATTATCTGACGCGGTTTTTCTGAAGGGTAGAAATTTTGATTTTCATAAACGCATGATTTCCTGTTATCCACTTAAAACACGAGGTTCGCAGGTACAGGTGCATATTCCGTTACACCATGAATTGAAAGCACAATTAGACCTTGCGGAATCACTTAACAATGATAGATATATTCTCCCTAAGCTTGCGGCTAAACACAAGTATCAGAAAAATGAAAATTCCAAAAAGCGCAACGATGTAATTGTAACGGATTTTTTGAGAATACTTGATCATGTTGGGCTAAAAGACGTGGAGGAGGCAGAGCGCGGAATAAATCGCAGATCATACGGGCTGCATTCATTTCGGCACGGGTTCGCTTCTATGGCGGCCAATGCCGGTGTATCTATTGCCGTCCTGTCTGATATTCTCGGGGACAGGATCGCGACATTGCAGAAATATTATATCAAAGTTTCAGACAAGGCGAAGATGCAAGCAGTCAACAGTATTAAGATAATCGGTGATACTCCCACACAGAAGGCCATTCCCGCAGTAATTGACGTTAAAGCGATAGAGGAACCGTCCGGGCTGGAAAAACGCATTGCCGATGCGATTGCTGCAATCAATAGGGCAGGGGATAAGATTCAATCGGAACTGAAAGTGGAGTTGCTGGGGATACTGGAAAACTAATTTCATTAAGCAATTCCCTATCGCAAAGCGTGGATATTCCTCTATAGAAGGTTTCCGGAAACAGGAACCTGACTAGCGGATGAATTGGAAAAGGGTTATGGGGATTGAACTGACTTCTCAAATTTTCCGACAATTCCCATACTTTCATAAATAAGGGGTTTGCATATAACTTTTTTATAGGCGCGTGGACTGAGCATCGGGATACGCCTCCTGCGGCTTTTCCTATTTCAGAGTATGGAAGATTCAACGCTTTGACTTGTTGATCTTTATGATAAGACGACGCAGTCATATATTCAGATATGAAATTATCGGAAAAATGATATTCATTATTTAATAGTTCAGCATTACTTTGAGAGGCGATATACTTCATTGCAATGTCACTTGATTTTATGCTATAATCCGCATTACAATTTCCACAGTAAAGCGTGTAGACTGACTGATTTTTAATTTTTCCATTCTTTGCCTTTTCTTCTGTATCTTCCCAGTCCTTTGATTTAAACACACCTATATGCCTACAGCGTGGACACTCGAAAACTTTCGGGAAAAGTAAGTCCATGATAATTTGATAATGTTCATCAGTGTGCTCGTTACAGTGAAACGTAATATATTTCATGATATTTTGATAAGCCTGTCCAGCCTCGGAAGATATACGGGTTTCCCATATCTTGTCATTATTACGTTGCGCAACTAGTACAGCTTGGATGAAGGAAATTTCAGAGGCGGAGAAGAACCTCATAAGACCATTAAAGGATTTTGGCTGGGGGATATATGCCGGTAAAAACATCTTTGATATTAACTGGGCCCTGTTTTTTGCGCGAACCTTTGGAAGGTGATCCGGCCATTCACTTCTGGGGGTCAATAGCATTCTCCATAAAAACTGGGTTTCCCTTTCATGCGGATCTTCCGGCAATTCTTCACTAAAAAAATAT
>CAZDLO010000205.1:0-2462 GCA_964506325.1 uncultured Tangfeifania sp. | reverse complement strand
AGATCACCGGCACCACCAAACCAGGACAGAACAGCGCGATCTATAATGAACTCTATCCAATCTATCGTGATCTGTATCCGTCTTTATCTGCTCAATTCAAAAGACTTTCGAAGTTTTCGCAAACCAATTAACAGCGCGGACGCCGCACCTTCTAATCATTCCAAAAATCGCCGATAAACATAAGATACGGGTCTGGTTTCAATATGAGAGACCAGACCCGTTATATATAGCGCTTCCCAACTTCTAAAAAAGCGCAATTTGTGACCGCTCTGGGTATAATTTCCCTCATCATGCAGATCAAACCTTCCAAAATTACAATTTTCCTTCTCACAGCTGGTTGCTTCCTTTCCTTCTTCGTCTTTGGATTTACTGACAACCTCAAAGGCCCCACCCTGCCAGCCATGCTTGCGGAGCTGAATATTAGCTACGGCACAGGCGGGAACATTTTCTTCGGCGAATATCTGGGATTTCTCATTGCCACCCTGATCACAGGCATTCTCGCTGACCGCTTCGGGCTGAAAAGTGTCATCATTCTGGCCGGCGTTTTTTTGGGGATCGGTGTTGGTGGATACAGCTTTTTTCAGTCTGCCATCCTGCTTTCCGGATCGCTCTTCATACTTGGGATGGGGCTGGGTGCGCTCGAACTTGGACCCAATGCCATCATCGTCAGTTTGCACCATGAACACAAGGGGCTTTTTCTCAACCTCATGTCAGTCCTGCATGGACTGGGATCGCTCCTTGCGCCGCTCTTTGCAGGCTGGCTTTTAAGCATAAGTGTTTCATGGCGGGTGATCTATCGCTGGGACATCCTGCTGATCGCCCTGTTCGTTTTTATTTTTATCTTCCTGCGTTTTCCAAAAGCCGAAGAAAAAGCACAGCTTGATTTCCGCCACATTCCACAAATCGCGTTCAAAGGACAATTGCCCTGGTTTTATGTTGCAATTACCTTTTATGTCGCAGCAGAGATCGGGATCGCATCCTGGCTGGTCACCTTTCTACAGGAATTTCACAACATTCCAGTGGCCGCCAGCAATCGATCCATGTCATTCTTCTTTGCCATGCTCATGATCGGGCGCTTGATCGGCGGATTCTTCGTTCACCGCGTTGGCTATTTACGTTCCATCCTCATCATGGCCATTGGCAGCATCTTCTGTGTTGTTGCCGGCTTATTCGGTCCCAAAGAGATGGCCTTCTTTCTACCCCTGACAGGTTTCTTCTTTTCCATCATCTTCCCCACCATCACAGCCGCCGTCTCTGATACACACACGGAAAACGGGAATACAATTCTCGGTGTGCTCTTTACCTTTGCCGGGCTTGGCGGCGTTATTGGTCCCTGGTCCATGGCGTGGGGCAGCGACCTCTTCGGTCTGCAAACAGGATTCTCGGTCATCATACTCTTTTTGGCCATCCTGTTCATCTCGGTCATAACTCTTCTAAAAAGGATCTCAAATGGACAAAATACTTAACTGGGGATTGCTCTCCACCGCAAAAATAAATCGAGCCTTGATCAAACCCCTGCGCGCCTCAAAACGGACCAGGCTGCTGGCTGTTGCTTCGAGAAGTATTTCCTCAGCTGAAAGCTATGCCCGCGAGTGGAACATTCCGCGCGCTCATGGCAGTTACGAAGCCCTGCTCGCCGACCCTGAAATTGATGTGGTCTACAACTCATTGCCCAATCACCTGCACGCCGAGTGGACGATCAAGGCCCTGCAGGCCGGCAAACATGTGCTGTGCGAAAAGCCTTTCGCACTGACAACTGCCGATGTGGACAAAATGAGTCAAGCCGCGCATGATAATGGCAGAGTACTGGCTGAGGCTTTCATGTATCGCCATCATGCACAAACCTTAAAGGTCAAGGAAATGGTTGACAGCGGTGTGCTGGGAAAACTGCAGCTCATCAAAGGTGCATTTACCTTTACCCTGACCCGCGCAGGCGATATTCGATCAAAGCAGGAGACCGGCGGCGGCAGCATCTGGGACATAGGATGCTACCCCATATCCTACGCGCGGATGATCGTTGGCGCCGAGCCGCTTGAAGTATTTGGCTGGCAGGTGAAAAGTGAAAATGGAACTGACGATTCTTTCATTGGGCAAATGAGATTCGAAGGCGGAGTTCACGCCCAATTTGACAGCGGATTTAAATCCCCGGACCGTTCCATGATCGAGATCGTGGGCACAAATGCATCATTGAGTATTCCCAATCCCTTCAAGCCCCGCAAAACGGCTGAAATTTATCTTTCCAATGGAGACAAACGGGAAAAGATAAAGATCAAAGGAAATGAGCTGTATCTGGGTGAAGTGGAAGATATGTGCGACGCGATCTCAGGAAAAAAAGCGCCGCGCATTTCCCATGAAGACAGCCGCGCCAATGTGGCCGTTATCCTGGCACTGCTCGAATCAGCTCAACTCGGAAAGCCCGCCACACCTGCCAGCGCCTGATCAATTTCAGGAATGGAAATTCT
>CAZDLO010000204.1:0-2568 GCA_964506325.1 uncultured Tangfeifania sp. | reverse complement strand
CGCATGGCCAGGAAATTCTCATATTTGGCCCAGGCAGGAACTGAATTCCCGGAACCAAGAGCAAAACCGCCGCCAATGCCAACCTTTTTTATCAAATCTATCGAGTGCGCGAGCACCTCTTCGGGGCTTCCAGAGCGTAAAAGCTCATTAGAAACATTCCCCACCAGGCAAAGCCTGTCGCCAAATTCAGCCTTTACCTTGGCGATATCCATGCAGGTCGGGTCTATGGGCTGCAAGACATCCAGGCCCATTTCTATAAGGTCAGGCAAAAGAAGGCTCAAATCGCCATCGGAATGCATGAGAAAAATACGACCCGAGGCATGAAGTTTTTCGGCGATTTTTTTATACCAGGGAAAAATATGAGTGCGGTATGCCTGAGGGGAAATCATAGGACCATTGCCAAAAGCTAAATCATCAACAACCCAGACACCTGCGACATGGTCAAGGGAAAATATCTGATCCAGCGCCTTGAGCTGGATTTCAGCAACCTTGGTGGTGACATCCGCCACCAGGTCTTCCTCCAAAAGGAGCTTAATAGAAAAGTTATTAAACCCCATGAGCATCCAGCTCAGTGTAAACAGTTTGCCGGAAACCGCGATAGCTTTCATTCCATCTGGTAAATACTGCCCCACTTCCCGGATGTCTCTTAGATCAATTTCAGCGGCCGCCTCCCAGGGGAATTCCTCAAAAGAAGCCCGGTCTTCGATAAAACTGGTGTATTCAAGGTTCCAGGCTCGATCGTCAGTTTCGTTAGGGTTCTTTTTGAGCACCATCTCCTTGAGTACTCGGGTTATCTTGCTGTCATTGGTTACCTGGCCAGGAGTCATGAGGCTCACAGGGACCGGAATATAATCGTAACCAGCCCTGGCCCAGAATTCCACCTGAGCCGCCATGTCATCCCGGCCCACTTTTCGACCCAAAAATTGGCTTTGGATCTCACGTGAAATCAGTACTTCAGACAAAGGCACTCTGTCTGCCTCTTTATGGTTGACAGCGTTGAGAAATCGCTGAAAGTCTGGTTTGCAATGGTCCATTTTAATAGCCCTCCTTAGCAGCTTTCACAATAGCCTTCAAGTTTTCAAGGGGGGTTGACAAAGGAATAGCACACTCGGGGCAGAGAACATCAACCCCTGCCTTAATGGCTATCCGGGTTTGTTTGTAGACATCTTCAGGCGTTCCTTCGTAAAGGGTCTGAGCATTGTTGATGCAGCCAAAGAGGGTCATCCGATCACCGATGGACTGGACGGCATGCAAGGCTCCCACAGACCATTCGAAATGATAGGCAGTAAAACCGCTTCGGGAAAACAGTTCGAGGCGGTCGGAACATTCGCCGCAGACATGCAGGATGATGGGGCCGCTGACCTCTTGAGCGATGATTTTGTGGAGTGGCAGAAGGAGTTCTTCGTAATGTTTTGGGCTTACCAGATTTCGCGTACAGTGATCACCCAGGGTCACAACATCGGCTCCTGCTTTAAACTGGGCGTTTAAATGCGCAATTGTTACCGGTAAAAGTTGATCGAGCATTTTTCGAATTTTGTCAATCTCGCCCAGGCCGAGCTGCAAGAGAAAATTCTCGGTGCCAGCCATATGATAAGCCAGGGTCCATGGTCCCATGACTTTTCCAACAATCATGGCCTTTCCGCCTACATGCTGCCGCAGGTAGGAAATCGCATCCAGCACCACTCTAATGGATGGTTTCTCCAGGATGTTTTCCGGCACTTCGATATCGCCAAAATCGGCGTAGGGGAAATCCTTGGCCGTTGGCATCTGGTTCCTGTCACCCCAATCGATGGTACAACCTAAAGCGGCGGCCTCCTGGTCAACACTGTATTCGGGCATTACTGAGTCAAAACCGGCGATTTCATGCCCGGCAATAGCAAGATCGGCCATCATTTCATAATTCAAATGTGCTTCGGGAAAACTTATCCCGGTCAGGTCCATCAGATCGTGACAAACGATGCTGGTCGGATTGGCGACGGCAGGGCGGTTACCTTTGCGCCCTTTATAGAGAGCGCTCATTGCTCGAATGTAAGCTGATTGTTCCATTTAATTTTCCTCTGTAAAAGTAAAAAGACGCCCATATGTTATGAGCTTTAGTTCGTTGCTGGTGCGTGCAGAAGGTCCACAAACGCTTCAAGTCCCAGTTTGGTTCCGGTGTTACGTTCAGTTCCTTGTCCTGTGCGATATAAATGTTATGACACAGGTTGTGTGAGCCAATTTTTCATTGGCGTTTGGACCTCCGTGCGCGTTTTTTCTGTTGGATTAAATTGTAACCACACATGGTGTTTTGTTGAAGATCGATCTTCTGATTGGTCTCAATGTTTCGCATTACATCGAAAAGATGCAGCACCATCTCTTGCTCGGCCCAGTCAGCATCCCGGTCCGCAATCGCTTCGGTCAGCCGGATATGAAAACCTAGGGCGTTTTCAACGGCTCCCGGCAGCTGCGACACTTCGCCGATGAAACGCTGCAGCATGTCGTGGATGGTTTGAAGAAACTTCATGAGCACCCGGTTACCGCTGGCTTGCGATATTTGCATGTGGAAGGCGGCATCCTGCCGGGTAAACT
>CAZDLO010000203.1:0-2661 GCA_964506325.1 uncultured Tangfeifania sp. | reverse complement strand
CGGGAGCCTGTTTTTTTATATCTCTTTGTGAAAATTACCATTCCCCGCCGGCACCGCCGCCGCCAAAGCTGCCGCCGCCAAAACCTCCGAAACCTCCAGAGGAGCCACCTCCGCCACCGGAAAAATCGCCCCATGAACCTCCACCCCTGTTGCCGCCCAGCATGCTCAGCAACCACAAGGATCCAAGAAGGCTTCCTGTGCTGCCCTCTGCTCCAACAGTGCGGGATTTATTCCTGTTAAAAAACATTATAACAAAGAATACTATTATAAGCAACGCAAAACCGGGAAACGAAGATTTTTTGGAGAGTTTCTTCTCGTACTGACCGGCTGTAAATTCGCCTTTGGTCAGGGAGATCAAAACCGTAGTCGCACGATCAAGACCTGAATAGTAATCGTTTACCTTGAAACTAGGCATCATTTCAGCCGAAATGATGGTCTGCCTGGCGGTTGCATCCGGCACCACACCCTCCAGCCCGTATCCTACGGCAATAAATATTTTGCCCGTCTGGCCATCATCAGTTTTGGGTTTAACCAGGATAAGAATTCCGTTGTTCGAGCCCTTCTGTCCAATGCCCCATTTTTCAGCCAGGGTAAATGCATATTCTCCTTTGTCATGCCCAAAAAGATCTTTCACCATTACAACGGCGATCTGTGTGGAAGTTTGCCGGCTGAATTCAACCAGCTTGTTTTCAAGGGCATCAGCCTCCGACCGGGTCAATGTCCCTGTAAAGTCGTTGACGAGCCTGGGTGGTTCGGGACGGACAGGGAATTCATCCGCTGCAAATGCACCGGAGAACAGCATGACGAGTGACAGAAACAGAAATATTTGCAGGAGTGATAACCTGCCCGTTATTTTATTCATGGTTATTTACCAAATGATATTTCATTAGAGAGCTCATTTATATCCCCTTCCCGGAAAGGGAAAAACTCTTTAAGCTTTTCTCCTACTTTCCCTATTCCCAGGACAAATCCTTTCGCCATGTTTCCGCCGGAAAATTCACCGATCATCAGGTCTCTGACATCATCCCAAAACCCGGCAGGAACAACAGCATTGATTCCGGCATCTCCAATAATGGCAAATTTCCGGTCTTTGGTCGATAAATAAATCAGTACACCGTTTCGCAGATCAGTTTTTTGCATCTTCAGGGATTTGAAAAGCCAGGCAGCCCGGTCGAGCACATTGCTTTTGCAAACAGATTCGATGTGAACCCTGATCTCCCCGCTGGTTTGACTTTCGGCCGATTTAATTGCCTGAATCACTTGGCTTTCTTCCTCTTTTGTAAGGAAAATATTTGAACTCATCCGTTATCAGAAATTAGACTTATTTGGCAAAATCAACCTTTGGAGCCTTTTCGGATCCCTTTTCAGCCTCGAAATAGGGCTTTTTCTCAAAATTACGCATAGAGGCAATGATATTTCCCGGGAACAACCTGATGTAGGTATTGAAATCCTGTGCTATCTGATTAAATTTCTGTCTTTCAACAGTAATCCGGTTTTCAGTTCCTTCCAGTTGTGACTGGAGATTCAGAAAACTCTCGTTGGCTTTCAAATCCGGGTACTTTTCAACAACAACCATCAGCCTTGACAAGGCAGATGATAATCCACCCTGTGCCTGCTGGAACTGCTGGATCGACTCAGTATTAAGTTTGGTCGGATCAATATTGACAGAAGTGGCTTTAGCCCTGGCTTCCACAACTGCCGTCAACGTTTCATTTTCATGGGCAGCATATCCTTTGACGGTCGCTACCAGGTTTGGTATCAGATCTGCATGTCGCTGATAAACGTTTTCTACTTGCGACCAGGCTGAAGAGACGGCCTCCTCCTTGGTAACCATGTTGTTGCCTGTCTTAATTCCCCATGAAATGGTGGCAAAAATTCCTATAAAAATTACTCCAATTACAATCCACGCTGTTTTGCTCATAATCTTTTTTTTTTGAAGGTTAAATCAACAATACAACTTTTTCCCTATTACAGGATATTGTTTTATGACAAATAAGTTCAGTCAGATTCCAAAACATGAAGAATGGAATGATGACCAATTATAATGTGAAGTTAATTAAGAATTTGTTCATTATGAAGGTACCTTACAGATTTTAAACAATGGTAACAATTGTTCCCAATTTCTTAACCTTGGTTCCTGATCAGAGCAATAGCCTGCACCGATATTCCTTCCTCCCTGCCTTCAAATCCCAGTTTCTCGGTTGTGGTAGCTTTAATGTTAACCTGTGCGGCCTGGCATTCCATGATCGAGGCAATGGTGAGTTCCATGGAAGGGATCCACTCTTTGAGTTTAGGACGTTGTGCAGATACTGTGGCATCCAGGTTAACCAGCGCATAACCCTTCTCTTTTAACATTTGATAAACATTGGCGAGCAGTTTCTTGCTGTCAATATTCCTGAACCTCATATCTGTATCAGGAAAATGATAACCGATATCCCTTAACCCTGCGGCACCAAGGAGGGCATCACAAATGGCATGAAGGAGCACATCCCCGTCGGAATGGGCAACAGTGCCCTTTTCGTGTGGGATAAGTATTCCGCCCAGCCACAGCTCCTCCCCTTCTGCAAGCTGATGTACGTCATAACCGAGTCCGATACGGAAGTCCATGTTAATTTTTTTTAATACTTACCTGAGATCATGTAAAGTTAGACTTAGGATCTG
>CAZDLO010000202.1:0-2705 GCA_964506325.1 uncultured Tangfeifania sp. | reverse complement strand
TAATTATAACAATCAATGTAAGGTAATCTTTCAATTGGTTGCGAAGGATTTTCAGTGCTTTGGTTAGATGAGCCTCCACTGTTTTTTGAGATATACCCAGATTTTCAGCAATCTCCCTGTTTTTGAGCTCCTCAAACCTGCTCATTTCAAATACTTTTCGGCAAGATCCCGGTAATTGCCGGATGGCAGATTCAATTTTAATCTTTAATTCATTGAATTCCAAATAATCATCGCCCATCCTGTTCAAACTCTCATACTGATAATGCATCTCCAGCCATTTTATTTTTTCGTGATGCTTCAGTAGAATTTGTTTTCGTTTCAATAGGTTCAGACAACTATTTTTGACCAGTGTAAATAAGAAATTCTGAATATTTGAATCCGGATTCAACTCATGCCTAACTTCCCACAATTTAACAAAAGCATCCTGGACAACCCCTTTTGATTCATCAATATCTTCAAGATAATGCATGCTCAGATGACAGAGAGGCTGGAAATAGTCTTTAAACAGCGTTTTGAAATAATCCGGATGATCGGCTAATAATCTAAAATTCGTTGTAGTCATGCAGTAGGGATCATAATTCAAAAGTAGTAAAAATCATATCAACTGTCAACGGAATGCTCCTTCCACCCGAATAACGGATACAGCGGGAATGATCTTCAAAAACTTCTCCCGGATGGAATAATTTTGATACAAAGTCTTTTGTCAAGCCGTATTCAAGGCTCATATCACTTCCAAAAAATTACATGGTCACAGGAAAACCAGAATCAGGATTTGTTTTTCAGAAACGCGGAAAACTCCATTTTTGAGCGTGCCTGCTAATGGGAGGAACTCCCTGAATTGTATACATCATTAAAGATTTTCATACCTTTGAAATATATGAAAATTATACAAGCCGGTTTAACCGGCATCGGTGTTATCGCAACATTTGTCTCTGCTCCTGCCCAGGAAAAAGCAAGACAAAACATACTTTTTATAGTTTGTGATGATTTGCGTCCTGAGTTATCATGCTACGGTAATAATCAGATAATCACACCCAATATAGATAATCTTGCTTCACTTGGCATCGTATTTACAAGAGCTTATTGCAACGTACCTGTTTGTGGAGCCTCACGTGCAAGTCTGTTCACAGGTACGCGTCCCACCGCAAACAGCTTTCTTTCCTGGCTCTCCAGAATGGATCAAGACAGGCCAAATGTGGCAACTATTCCGGAGCAGTTCAGCAAAAATGGATATATAACCATCTCAAATGGAAAAGTTTTCCACCACGATGATGAGGCAGCGTCGGCCTACTGGAACAGACATCTTCCCAAGATAGATCATCTGAAATACCAAACCGAGGAGAACAAACAACTTTTAAAAATTATCAAGGAGAAAAAGAAATACATGGACGGGAGTATTCTTCCCAAATACTATGAGCATGCCGATACTGATGAACATTTTTTTACCGATTGCAATCTCACCGACAAGAGTATCGAAGATTTAAAATGGCTGAGCAGTCAAAACAAACCTTTTTTAATGGCTGTTGGATACCAACGTCCGCATCTGCCCTTTATCGTACCCGAAAAATATTGGAAAATGTATGATAATAAGGACATCAATCTCCCTGATAACTATGTCGGAAATAATAAGGAAAGGTCCAATATTCCCGGTAAGGTTTTCACACAATGGTGGAACTCTTCGTGGGGTGAGTTCATTTCCTATTTTGGCGTACCCAAACAAGGGGTGTTTACGGAGGAGGAAGCCAAGACTGTAATCCACGGATATCGGGCATCAGTTACCTTTGTTGATCATCAGATTGGTCGACTTTTGCAAACATTAAAAGATTTGAAAATGGATTCCAATACGACCATTGTGCTGATTGGTGACAATGGCTGGAGTTTGGGCGAAAATGGCATGTGGTGTAAACACTCGCTTCTTAATACCAGTTTAAATGTTCCGCTTATAATAAGTTCGCCTCAAGGTTTAAAACAAAGCCAAAGCAATCAGATAGTTGAATTGATTGACATTTATCCTACCTTCTGTGATATAGCCGGTATTAGCAAACCCCCTCATCTGGAAGGTGAAAGTTTAACCCCGTTGATGAATACCAGAGAGGCAAAAAGCAAAGGTTTCGCCATTTCCAATTGGGAAGGAGGCTGCACGATCATTAAAGATAATATCTTCTATACCGAGTGGTGGGACAAGAATGACAGTACCTTGGAGAACCTGATGTTTGACCACAACCTTGATAAGGCAGAAATAAGGAATGTCGCAAATGATCCCAAATATACTGGCATAAAAGAAGATTTAAGTAAAGAAATAAAGATAAAACGAGGAATTCACTACCGGGATAAATAGCCAGGCTAATCACTCCAACGCAGTCAGAAAATTATTCCTTTCCGATTGTGATTTTCCTTCTGATCGGACAAAACGCATAAAAAGACCCTATGTCGTCGGAGTATGTCAACCACCTCCCTGTGGAGTTTCTGGCCAGCTCTGAGGTGGGATTTTGCAGAACCGGAAATCATCTGTCTCACAACGTGCCTGGAATGGTTTCAGGTGCCTTGACCGTGCAAAGGGAATATGCATGTCTGGATGTGCAAAAAGAAGCCAGATCAGATGTAAATGCACCTGCGGTCATAATTCAACCAGCCCTTGCGTCAGTGGTGAAAAATTTATGCGTTCGAAGATTCACCAATCCGATGGTTGCCTTTTCCCCTTCGCC
>CAZDLO010000201.1:0-2721 GCA_964506325.1 uncultured Tangfeifania sp. | reverse complement strand
GGAATTCCTCTTTTTGATATTATCGAAACTTATCCTTTACATATTATTTTGAGAAAGATATTTCAAGAATGGTTTTCAAGAATAGGAAGTCCCTGTTTTTCCGTCTCTATCAATAAGAACAAACAACCTTCTCAAAAACGAGCGTTTTTGAGAATTTGAAAGAGAACAATCTCTATGCCGACACCTCAGGAAACCGCTTACCCAACGCTGAAAAAACAAATTTCCAGACACACTTTAGAGCAAATCTACTCACCCAGTAGGTTGGAAATAGCTTTTGTAGAGAGAGAGTCCCGCATACCACAATATCGAGCTTGCATGATCACCCTGTTAAAATGTACCCAGAAATTGGGGTATTTCGTCTTCCTCAGTAGAGTCCCCAGTGCCATTCCTGAATATATCACTGAATATATTGATTGTTCTTACACTGCAGAAATGCTTGAAAAATATGACAATTCACGTAGTAGAACAGATCATATCAAGCAAATCAGGTCTTATCTGAAAATCAAACCAGCTGATGAAACAGCCCGCTCCGAAGTTCGGAGAGCCATGGAAAAAGCTGCATTTACTAAGGAAGATATTGTGGATATTTTTAATGTGGGTGTTGAAGAACTTATTCGCCTGAGATATGAGCTTCCCACATTTGATACTTTGTTGCGTATAGCCTACAAATCTCGGGCAAAAACCAACCTCGACATATACGACACCGTGTCTAAAATTATACCCAAAGATACACAAGAGCATCTGGAAAAACTGCTCAAATCAGATCCCGAAACCAAAAGATCACCATGGAATCAGCTGAGGCAAGACCCAGGAAAAATTACAATCAAAGAAATTAATGCAGCCCTTGAGCGGCTACAGTGGATTCGGTCTTTGGACTTTCCTTCCGATCCGTTTGCCTCTATTCCTTATGTCAAATTCCGCCACTTTGCCATGGAGGCTAAAAGTCTTAATGCCAATCGAATAGACTCAATCTCCCTACCGAAAAAAACTGTGTTGTTAGCCGCCATGGTTAAATCAGCCTTGGCTCGAATCACTGATGACATCGTCATTATGATGACCAAAAAAATGAGAAAAATTCATTACTCAGGAAAAGCCAGACTTGAGGAATATCTTGAAAAAAACAAGAACAATACCGACAAAATTGTGAATAATTACAAAGATATTCATGATTATGCCTATGATGACGCCGAAAATGATCCGAAGAAGAAACTCGCTGCCATTCAGATGATTTTCGATAACAATCCTGAGCTCGTAGAGTTTTCCACCCAACATGCCGTATACGGGAGCAAAAATTACTATCGTTTCCTGTTGCCTTTATTCATGCCCTCACGTGCAGCTTTATTCAAGGCATTAACTCAGTTAGAATTCGTCTCATCAAGCTCGGATCAATCTCTATCTCTGGCAATCGCTTTCGCCCGAATCCATCATAAATCACATAGGCAATGGGTTGCAAAGGAAGCAATCGATCCAGAAACCGGAGATTCAATTCTGATGAATGATCTTTCATGGATACCCGACAATTGGTGGTACCTGGTCACCGGTAAAAAACGAAGGCAAAGTGTCCCAGATAACATCGACCGGCGTCAGTTTGAACTTTGTCTCTTTTCTGAACTCGCAAAGGAACTCAATAGTGCTGACATGTGTGTTGTCGGAAGTGAAGACTTTGGCGATCCTCGAAGTCAATTTATTGAAATGAAAGAAGTTTTGGATAAACTTCCTGAATATGAAAACATTGTTGGATTGCCGACTGACACTGAAGGATTCATTAAAAAAATCAAAGATCATATTGGGGTGCAGGCTCAAAAACTTAATAGCACCTATCCTGATAACAATGACTTCCGTGTCGATTCCAACGGGGATTTATGGTTCTCCAAACTAAAGGCTAAACAAAAGGTTTCAGGGGTTGATGAGCTCACAGAAATGATCAGATGTCGAATGCCTCATCGTAACATCCTTGATATCATCGTTGATACAGTAAAAACGATCAATTGGTGTAATCCCTTTGGCCCAATCACTGGACTCGAATCCAAGATCAAAGATCCACCATGTCTTATGCTGTAACCACGTTTTGCTATGGTTGTAATCTTGGTCCCACGCAAACCGAACGATCTCTACCAGTATTGAATCGAAAGCACCTTGAATGGATCAACCGGCACCATATCACTGAAGATAAGCTGGAAAAAGCGATCAGTATCATTATCAATGCCTATAATCAGTTTTTACTTCCTTCATACTGGGGTACCGGTGAGACTGCATCCGCCGATGGGACTCGATGGGATGTCTATGAGAACAATTTGATATCAGAATTTCATGTCCGATATGGCTCTTACGGAGGTATTGGGTATTACCATGTATCAGACAAGTACATTGCTCTTTTTTCCAGGTTTGTTCCTTGTGGTGTATATGAGGCTACTTTTATCTTAGATCCTTTTTTTCCAAACAAATCAGATATTAAACCGAACACGATATATGGTGACACTCACGCCCAGAGTCTAACTGTATTCGGTTTGGCGTATCTTTTAGGCATTCAACTCATGCCGAGAATAGCCAGGTTGAAAGATCTAAAAATTTATAAATTAAGCGAAGAATCCTATCCGCACATTGATGCAATGTTTACTGATGATCAAATCGATTTTGACCTGATCAAAAAACACCTGATAGACATGCTTCAAGTTGCCATTTCCATCATTGAAGGTCGAATTTCCCCTTCGTTTATTCTCC
>CAZDLO010000200.1:0-3084 GCA_964506325.1 uncultured Tangfeifania sp. | reverse complement strand
CCATCGACTGGTACAACCAGGGACGTTCCTCCGGGCCTTCGGTCCTGGATATTTATGTAGAGAATGCATCTTTTTTGAAATTGGACTATGTTTCACTGGCCTATGACTTTAATGTATCGAAAATATCCTGGCTCAAAAAACTCTCCATTTATGTTTCGGCCAACAACATATTTACCATCACCGGCTATTCCGGCGTAGATCCGGAAACCACGGTGAACGGTTTATCTTTTGGCATCGACCAATACAATGTTTATCCAAAAACCCGCGCTTATACTGCAGGTTTAAAGGTTACCTTTTAATCCTATCCGGCTATGAAAACAAAATATTTTTTCTTATTCTCCCTGTTCATTGTACTGTTCTCCTGTACAAAACTTGATGAGGTTCCATTCGATAGGATCCCAAGTGACATGTATCCTGAAAACGCAAACCAGGTAGCCAACCTCAGTGTGGATTGCTACACAAAACTCAAGCCTTTTGCCGATGACGGCGGCTGGTGGTTCCTTGCCCAGGAAATTTCTTCGGATGAACTTTGCGGCCCTACCCGCGGAGGCGACTGGGACGATGGTGGAAAATGGCGCAACATGTACACCCACTCCTGGTCAAATGATGATGAAGGGGTAAACCGCATGTGGGACACCTTCTGGACAGGAATCCTTACCTGTAACCAAACGATCGACCTGATGCGCACACTCCCGCAAAACGAGGCCCTCCTTGCCAAGATGAAAGAAGTGGAGGTTTTGCGGTCATTTTATTATTACCTGGTAATCGATAATTATGGCGATGCGCCCTATCTGACCACAGCCCTCAATGTCCCGGCAAGTCCTTTTAAGATAAAACGAGCCGCCTTGTATGACAGCCTGGTGAGTACCATTAAAAAAGCCATTCCCAGTCTCAAAGTCATGGATAAAAAATCAATGGCAACCAAATACACGGCGTATGCACTTTTGGCAAAACTATACCTGAATTCCGAAGTTTATACCGGCACGGCACGTTGGCAGGAGGCCCAGGATTATTGCGACAGCCTTGTACTTCCCGGCAAAAGCCCTTTCATGCTGGCATCTGATGTGCTTGCCCCTTTCATCACCGACAACGGACTTTCTCCTGAGATCATCTTTTCCATCCCTTATGATGAAAACGATTTCCAGGGCTTCCGTCTTCACATGCGGACCTTGCACTACCAGCATAACCTTAAATATGACATGACCGTTGGGCCGTGGAATGGTTTCGCAGTAGTTCCTACTTTCTTCGACACTTATGAACTGACCGATGCCAGAAGAGAAGGATATTTTATCTTCGGCATGCAATATGCAAGTGCTGCAAACGGTGGTGGCCAGATCATGGATGGACTGACATACAAAGCCCTTGACATTGATCCGCACCTGGCTGCCCTTAACATGCAGGAGGCCAACTTTACACAAACCCAAATCAGGACAACAGGTGCCCGGATTGGCAAATATGAAATTAAATCGGGGGCCAAGGAAAATTTAAGCAATGATTTTCCGTTATTCAGAATTACTGATTTTTACCTGATGAAAGCTGAATGCATGATCCGTCTGGGCGGAAACGGTGACGAATGGGTTAACCCGATCAGGGAGAGAGCCGGAGTTGCTGCCTGGAGCGGCACCACACTGGAACAGTTGCTGGCCGAACGTGGCCGCGAAATGTATTGCGAAGGGCACCGCAGGCAGGACCTCATCAGGTTTGGGAAATTTGGAAATGCCTGGTGGGAAAAGAACGCACATGGCAGTGAAAGAAACACCTTCCCGATACCCAAATGGGCAACCGATGCTAATCCGAATTTATTACTAAATCCATAATTAACCAAGTTTTAACCCTTTACTAATTAATCAATTTAAATTAAAGTTTATGAAAAACCTGATGATGAAAATTTCGACGATGATGGCAATGGTCGCACTGTTTGCCCTTGTCTTTGGTGTGAGTTCATGTAAAAAAGATGATGAACCAACACCGGTACCTGTGATCGTTTTGGACGGCATTTATGTTAAAGGAGCAGCTGCTGCTTATTCTGACTTTAATGCCAAGGCCATGATGAAGATTACCCGCAATGAAGTTAACCAGACCGATCTCGCCACTTTACTGGAACTCTATATTCCTTTGAAAGCCGGTACAGCTGGTTTCAGCATTGTAAAAGTTGCCGGTTCAGTGTACACGACCTTCGGTCCTGCTGCTGGTTTTGGTGTTGTAGCTACACCAACCACCGACGAGCCTAAACTTCCTTTCCAACGCGGCCCGGTTTCTGCAACAAGTACAACCTTGTTCAATGTTCCTGCCGACGGTTTCTACCATGTTGTGTTTGATACAGACCACAACAAAGTTGCTATTATGAAAGTGGTTTGGGGATTCATCGGCGCCGCAACACCAGGCGGATGGTCGACCAGCACCAATTTCACCGAGTCAGCCTTCAATGCAACGGCCATGACATACACGATCAATGACGTTACTGTTGGCAAAGGCGAATGGAAATTCCGCTATTCAGATGGCTGGAAAGTTGAAATGGATACTACTGATTCTGACCCCACGAAATGGGTAAAAGTGAACACCAACTTTGGTGGCGTACCCACTGCCCTCGTTCCTGGCGGCGACAACATGGTCAATTCAACTCCTGGGATTTACACTGTAACAATGGCTTACACCCTTGGCAGCGGATACATTGCCACCCTTACCAAAACCGGCAATATTCCTCCGATCAACTACTCTACCTATGAAATGGGAATCATCGGAGATGCTTACACCAATCCTGACGGAACTCCCGGTAACTGGTCGCAGAACATCGGCACATCTTTACCAGCTATCAGTGGTACAGATTATACCTGGACCTACACCTTAGACCTTATTGCTGACAAAGAATTCAAATTCAGGCAGGGTACCGATTGGTCAGGTAAATCAATCGGCTACGGTGATGTAACCTGGGCTGGCACTGCTGCTGCTAATTTCTCCAACAATGGCGGAAATATCAAAGTTGGTGTTGCCGGAAATTACACCATCGTATTGAAAATTGAAGCCGCTACAGAAACCTACACCGTTACTGCCACCAAAAACTAATTGGAAAGGTAATAACCTACA
>CAZDLO010000199.1:0-3188 GCA_964506325.1 uncultured Tangfeifania sp. | reverse complement strand
GCGACCTTCCCGATTAAGATCGGGACGCTCTAATCCCGACAACAAGTCGGGAAGCTAACTCGCCATTATTCAACTTTGAGCCTGCAAATATAATACCTTTCTGATTCAAGGCAAGGCTCGTTCAAAAAATTACTTAAAAATTTGAACCAATCCATTTTTTTTTGATTTAGCGTAAAAAAAATGGTACTTTGCACAAGAATCTAATCAGCCAACGATCATTTACAGCATTTGTGCCTTCATGAAAAAAATTGAACTTGAATATCAGATAAGATCTTCTCCCGCTGTTTTGTTCAGCCGGCTCTGCACTGCGTCGGGGTTGGCCGAGTGGTTTGCTGACAATGTACTGGTTGATGGATCAAGGTATACCTTCGTTTGGGGGAAAACCAATCAAAGTGCAGAATTGCTTTCAATCCGTCAACTGGAATCCGTAAAATTCAAATGGCTGGAGAATGACGGTCCTGCTGAGTTCGAATTCTCCATCGTGCTCGGGGAGATTATAGAAGATCTTTCCCTGATAGTTACTGATCATGTTGATGAGGAAGACGAGGAGGATGTGATCAAACTCTGGGATGCCTCCATCGGACGCCTCCGCAAAGCCATTGGTTCCTGAAATTTCCCGATAAATCGTAAAAAAGCATTAGCTTTGCCGGAGAATCTTCATTCATTTCATGAAGCGATTACATCTATACATCATCAAGCGTTTTATCGGTCCGCTGATCGTTACCCTGCTCATCAGTCTGTTTGTTCTCCTGATGCAGTTTTTGTGGGTATACCTCGATGATTTGGTCGGCAAAGGACTGGAATTGAATATTATAATCGAATTCCTGATTTATACGCTGGCCATGCTGATGCCGATGGCATTGCCACTTTCCATGCTGCTGGCCTCCATCATGACTTTTGGTGACCTGGGGGAAAACAATGAGTTGCTTGCGATGAAAGCTGCCGGGATTTCCCTTTTCCGGATCATGAAACCGGTCATTGTTTTGAGTATCCTAATTAGCATAGGCGCCTTCTATTTTTCCAACCGGGTCATCCCCGTTTCATTCAAGAAATTGATCGCCCTGATGTCTAGCATTCGCCAGATGCGACCTGAAATAGTGGTAAAAGAGGGAGTCTTCTCCAATGACATAGATAATTTCTCCATTAAAGTCGGTCGTAAATCAAGGGATGGCAAGATGCTCTATGACATCATGATCTACGATCACCGGTATGACAAAGGAAATGAAACAGTGACGGTGGCTGATTCAGGCACCATGAAAATTACTTCTGACAAGCGGTACATGATCCTGGACCTTTACTCCGGAGAGACACATGCTGAAATAACTTCCGAAAACAGGGAAGTCAGGAGTTATCCTACCCGGACAGATAAATTTAAAAAACAGACCATGTATTCCAAACTCCAGGGGATGGAGTTGGAAAGAAAAGATGAGAGTATTTTCAGAAATCAATTCAAAGCTCTTAACAACAAGCAGCTTGCGTATTTTACCGATTCGATCTCCAAACAGGTTGAAAGTTCCAGCACCGAACAATCCCTGTCAATGGCTTACCCCCAGCCCATCTCGATGTCATTGAGTGCCGCCTTCCACAAAGGTGATTTCCCCATGCCGTCCATGAGGCTCCATAAATATGTAGACATAGACAGCGTGATGCAATACTCACTGCTTCCCGCCCGTAAACAATTGATAGAATCCGCATTAAATAGTGCGAGAAACAACATACGCTCCTTGAAGCTGGCAGACGACATGAACACTGCCAACCTGAGGATGCTGAACCGGTTCGATACTGAGTGGCACAAGAAGTACACCTATTCCATTGCATGCCTGATATTCTTCTTTATCGGGGCCCCCCTGGGAGCCATTATCCGCAAAGGCGGTCTCGGCATGCCCCTGGTTGTATCGGTGATGCTTTTCATCTTTTACTGGGTAACCTCAACAACAGGAGAAAAATTTGTCAGGGAGGCCGCTTCAGGTATGTGGATCGGAGTTTGGTTTTCTACAATCATATTTCTGCCTGCAGGGGTTTTCCTGACCTACAAGGCAGTTACCGACTCCACAGTACTCAGCATAGACTCTTACCGTGAATTCTTTAAAAAACTACGTTTCTGGGACAGAAAAAGGACTGTAGACCTCAGCTGATTCTGTTCCCAATATTGTCATTTAGATCGTCAGATATTTTATGAGTGAAATTATTTTAAATACAATCGAAGAGGCCATTACAGCGATCCGGGATGGACAGTTTATCATCGTTGTTGACGATGAAGACCGTGAAAACGAAGGCGACTTCATTGCTGCTGCCGAAAAGATTACGCCTGAAATGGTCAATTTCATGGCAACCGAGGGTCGCGGGCTGATTTGTGTCGCCATCACTGAAGAACGCTGTGAAGAGCTGGAACTTGAAATGATGGTAGGCCGGAATACCTCAATTCATGATACTCCGTTTACCGTATCGGTGGATGCAGTAGGAGATAAAGTCACTACCGGAATTTCCGCGCACGACAGGGCCGTCACCATTCAGATGCTTGCCTCCCCCGACACCAAACCCAATGAGTTGGGCAGGCCAGGGCATATTTTCCCCCTGCGTGCCAAAAGCAGGGGTGTTCTCAGGCGTGCAGGGCATACGGAAGCAACTGTTGACCTGGCCAGGTTGGCAGGGTTACAGCCTGCCGGTGTACTGGTCGAAATAATGAATCCGGACGGAACGATGGCCAGGTTGCCCCAGCTGTATGAAATAGCTGTTAAATTTGGACTTAAACTGGTTACCATAGCCGATTTGATAGCTTACAAGCTTGAAAAGGAAACCCTTATTGAAAGAGGGGAAGAGGTAAAACTTCCAACTGAATTCGGGCATTTCAGACTGATTCCATTTCTTCAGAAATCAAACGGAATTGAGCATATTGCCCTTATAAAAGGCACATGGGCAACCGACGAGGCTATTTTGGTCAGGGTTCACTCCTCCTGTGCCACAGGAGATATATTTGGTTCCCTGCGGTGTGAATGCGGCGAACAATTGCACAAGGCCATGGAACTTATCGATAAAGAGGGAAAAGGCGTAATTGTATACATGCAACAGGAAGGCCGCGGCATAGGGTTGATGAATAAAATTAAAGCCTACAAGCTTCAGGAACAGGGGCTTGACACCGTTGATGCCAATATCCATCTCGGATTTGATCCTGATCAGAGGGAATATGG
>CAZDLO010000198.1:0-3217 GCA_964506325.1 uncultured Tangfeifania sp. | reverse complement strand
ACAACCCTGGTGGTTAAAGTAGGAGGAAAGATTTTTGCCCTGATCAATCTTGACAGGAATCCTTCAGTCAACCTGAAATGCGATCCGGAAAGATCCATCGATCTGCGTGAGCGGTACGATGCCATCATACCGGGTTACCATATGAACAAGGTGCACTGGAATACCCTGGTACTTGACGGCACCCTTCCTGATCGGCTGATTGCTGAGCTGATCAGCCACTCCTATGATCTGGTTCTGGCATCACTACCCCGGAAACTGCAGGATGAAGTCCTCTCTGAACAAAAACCATCTTATTTCAATTTTTTACTGACTTCCCGCCCCTAACTCATAACTCCTAATTCCTAATTCATAACTCCTAATTCCTTTACCCATGGTTTACAATCTGAAAGGTGCCGAATACATAGAATTGATCAAACTACTCAAACTATTACGGATAGCAGGGTCGGGCGGTGAAGCGAAAATGATGGTGGAGAACGGGGAGGTTAAGCTGAACGGTCAGCCCGAATCGAGGAAGAGGGCAAAACTTCGCCCCGGGGATGTGGTCGAAATTTTTGGCGACAAAATCCGGATTGAACCCTGACTACAGTGAGGGCATCCCAAAAGTTAATTATTACCGCAACGGGCGCAAAGAACGCGCAAAGATCACAAAGTTAAAATATTGGCATTTAACTACTTTACTACCTCTTCGAAATACCTTTGCAGGCTCTGAGGTTTAGTTTATATCTGAAATTTCTTCGTGGTTTGGTTTTATTACTTTTGAGACCCCCTCTTTTATTTTTCAGTTCTGAGCTACTATTTGACTTTAAGCAGGTTCATCATCTTTAGGGCAATTTCGGTATTATCCATAAACCCTCCGAACTGCTCGGCTCCCGGGCCGAAGGCGAAGACCGGGACACAGATTCCTGTGTGGTCGGTACTGGTGTAATTGGCCGTTACATCGCCGGTTTTGTTGTTTCCCCCGTTGAGGGTCATTCCCCCTGTTTCATGATCTGCTGTTACGATGATCAGGGTATTCGTGTCTTTTGCGGCAAATGCGAGTCCGGCGCCGACAGCCCTGTCAAAATCGAGCGTTTCAAGGATGACCCCCGGTGTCTGGTTGCTGTGGGCAAGGAAGTCAATCTGTGATCCTTCCACCATCAGGAAAAATCCTTTTTTACTCAATGAAAGCAGGTTGATTGCTGTTTCTGTTGCAGGCACCAGCATCTCGCCACGTTCGGGCATCGGAGCATTGTGCTCAGGGGCAGTCAATCCGGCCAGCTTGCCGGACCTGACTTTCTTAATATCTTCCATGTTGTACAATACCTGGTAACCTTTGTCACGGAGCTCTTTCGATAAGTTTCTGCCATCCTTGCGGTTTTCGAAAAATTTGACGCCACCGCCGATGAAAACATCGATACCTGATTTCAGAAAGTCTGCGGCAATATCATCATAGCTTCCCCTGGAGGCCTGGTGTGCAATAAAGGAGGCAGGGGTTGCATGGTTGATGGCTGAGGTACTGACCAGTCCGGTTTTAAATCCTTTTTCTTCTGCCATTTCACGGATGTTTCTGACCGGGTTTTTTTCAGGATCAACCCCAATGGCGCCATTGTAGGTTTTTATTCCGCAGGCCAGTGCGGTACCGCCTGCCGCTGAATCAGTGATGTAATTGGAGGAGGAGTATGTTTTGGAAAATCCGCAATGAATAAAGTTCTGGAGAAACAGGGAGCCTCCGTTGGCCGTCATGGAGGCGTAAATATGGGCAAGTCCCATACCATCACCAATAAACAGGATGATGTTTTTTGGTTTCTTCCCGGATTTTACCTGTTCATATTTCTTGACAGGATAGAATGTACTGCCCTTGAATTCCAGTGCAGAAGTCACAACCTTGTTTTCCTTGTATTGCTCCTGCGAAAAAGCAACATGGCAGGTAACGGTCAGGAGGGTAACGGACAGGAAGAGTCTGAAGAATGAAGATTCTAATTTGTTCATAATAAAGATTTTGTGAAAATTGCAGTAGTAATATTCCGTTGATCTGGAAATCAGCGTCGAAGGTATAAAAATTTAAGATTGCCTTCACTTAACGGGTGGATTTTTCCGCCCCGTTCAATTTTTTCTGCTCCTTTCAATGGCAGAATTGGTGGTCCTTCCGGTTCCTGTTTTCAGATTTAAGCAACGGTACCTGCAACTTTAGCCTGGGGTGTTTCTAATTAGTGCTTTCCTGCAGGGGGCGCGGAGTCCTTTCCCAGTAATCCCCTTTTTTCAAAATCAGCGATAACCACATCGATGAATTTCCTGGAAGCGATTCTGCTGCCCGCACTTTTCCCTATGGATACCATCCTGCCCATGGCATAACCTGATACCGGGTCCAGGATATTCCGGCTCCACCACGATGTTTTCCTGTAGTTCCCGGCAGGCGGACTGGTTTCGGTCCTGTTTTTTTCTTTTTTCTTGCTGTCATCCAGGATATTGGCAATGAAATAGAACCTTTTTTGGACTTTCTTCTCAAGATCCAGCAAGGATTTCAATCCGACAGAAGGGTAAGGAAATTCCTCTTCCGTTCGCGGCCTCAGAAGGGTGACATTGTTGTCTGCCACCCTGATGTCGGGGATGATCGGTAAATGGTGGGTGTTGGCATGGCGGATCAGGCTAAGGTGGTCCTTTTTCAGGTTAGCGTACCCATAGGATATGACCGGATTTTCTGCCGATTCAGGCACGCAGAAATATTTCCTGATAAATTTCTGGCAATTTCGGCGGCCCAGCATAAAATCATGAATTCTCAATTCTTTGCTGAAAAAGCCACCAAACCCTCCAAGTGAGCCACAAGCGAGGCTGTTCTCCTGCGCCACTCCATCCCTGGACCTTACCGGTGCGATCATGAAACGAGTAAAATTATTGTCGTCGTAGGCTTTCTCGAGTAATTCGGTTTTGACCATCAGCTGGTGGTGAATGGCATCCCAGAGCCGGACAGAGGTATCTTTCAGCGCCTGTAAGCCCGGGTAAATATCTGCAGGAATATCCTGGCAGGGGAATGGATCAATCATTATTACGGATGTGTCGAAAGTAGCGGCACCCAGTTGTAAGGGGTCTTCACTTTCGATGCTGTTGGAATTGGAAGTACGCTTCAGCTCTTCTATTCTCCTGTCAATCAGTATCAGTTCAGTAAGGTCTTAAGGTTCGTTGTTGATAACACCTCCATCCACACAAACTGCGCGGTAATCAAGATCCGGGTTAACAAGGA
>CAZDLO010000197.1:2883-3219 GCA_964506325.1 uncultured Tangfeifania sp. | reverse complement strand
GCAGGAAAAGAACGCTTATGATATACAACGGGACAAAGATAATAGCCTCCCAATGGTCTTTACCTGCCAGGTAAGCTACTAATGCAGTCAGAAATATGATACCTCCTATCCAGGACCACTTCCACGAAAGAACCAGTACGACAAGGACAATCAATGCAGGTAAAATATCACCGAGAAGTAAAACCAAACCAGTAAAAAAAATACTGATGATTCTTGGTGCCAAGACCAGCAGAAAAAGCAAAACGTGGATTAGTACTTTCATAATAGTTCTGATTGACAAATAATTACAACTCATAAAAGGAGTTTGCCAATTTTTTGATGTATATTTCAGCCCAT
>CAZDLO010000197.1:0-2873 GCA_964506325.1 uncultured Tangfeifania sp. | reverse complement strand
AGAAAATTGAAAATGTTTAGATGCATAATAAAACCCATGGATAAAAAGAAATCTACAAAAACTCCAAAGGCAACTGAATTTTCTTTTTTTTTTTGACAGGAAAACTTTCAGCCGGATAGCCCAGTCAATAAATAGATCCATTTTTGCATCTACCTCTTTACAACCAAATAAACAAATGACTATATTTCGATATCGATTTAACTAACTATCGCTATGATACACAACAATTCACTGAAAGCCCTGCTATTTATTTTATTAATCAATGCTTTGCTTTCCTTTGCCACGGCAGCCAAAGGAGAAAATGAGCCAGCTGACACTCAAAAATCCACAGCTGGAGTTAAAATTGCCTCTCTCTCATACATTCCTGTGAAATGGGACAAGGACGCAAATCTTAAGACCATAGAAAAGTTGGCAAGAGAATCCGCTGCCAACGGCGCGCAGATTCTTATTACACCGGAGGGCGGACTGGAAGGTTACCTGATTGATGAACTTCTCAAAAGTCCGGAGCGGGAAAAATGGGAGCCAAAGTTCAGGGAGATTGCGGAACCTATTGATGGACCATCCTTGATGAAGGTACGAAATCTGGCTCAGGAACTGGGCATTGACCTTGTACTGGGTTTTCTGGAACGCGACGGGAATATCCTTTACAACAGTTGTGCCTGGATCAATCCGAGGGGAGAAGTAATTCATGTTCACAGAAAAACACAACTTGCCGAAAACTATTTCGACCCTGAATTTTACCATCCGGGGTATGAATTAAAGGCCTTTGACACAAGATTTGGCAGATTCGGCATGCTGATCTGCTTCGAACGTCAGATTCCGGAAGTTTCCACTGCCCTCGCCCTCGACGGAGCCAGGATTCTTATCAATCCCTCCTATGGCAGCCGGGGTGAATGGAACGATATCATGCTGAGAACCCGCGCCCGTGACAATGAAGCATATTTTATTTTTACACACCCTGCGCAGACACTCGTTATCAGTCCGGAAGGAAAAATCATTGTCAATAAGGAAGATGATCAAGGTGCAGGGATAGTGTATTCAGAGATAGGTCTCAATTTTAAGCCTGTCAGTAAGCTGGTTAAGAGAAGAAGTGAGGCATTCATTGACAGATTGTCAAAACCCATGGCCGGAACCAGTCCTCGTCTTTCCCGTCCGGGTGAGCTTAAAGTTGCTGCCGTCCAGATGCATTCATCACACAACCTTCATGAAAATATCGAAAGAATTTGCACTCACCTGGCTCAATGTGCACGACAAGGGGTAAGGGTGGCTGTTTTTCCCGAATGTGCCACAACCGGTTATTTTAAAGAAGATATTCCCGGATATTCGGAACAGGATTTTATTGAGGCAGAGAAGAGGATCGCCGAAACCTGTAAAAGGTTCCAAATCTACGCAGTTATTGGTTCCCCCTATTTTGAAAACGGCAAGGTATACAACATGGGACTGATCATTGATCCATCCGGAAATACAGTTTACCGGCAACCAAAAATTCACCAGGTTGGCGGAGACAAACCATGGTCAGTTTCCGGAAACCGCCTGGGAGTATTTACTATAGATGGAGAAACCTGTTCATTGATAATCTGTCATGACTCCAGGTACCCCGAGTTGGTAAGGCTCCCTGTAATCAAAGGTTCCAGGCTACTGTTTTACCTCTCCTGTGAAAGCGACGTCACCGCTGAACAGAAAATCGAGCCCTACCGGGCACAGGTGGTTGCCCGGGCAGTAGAAAACCAGATTTTCGTTGTCCAGTCCAATACCCCTCAAAACACACAACCCCGGGAAGGTTCACACGGACAGAGCAGAATTGTAGATCCCAAAGGAATCATCCTGAAGGAAGCATCCATATTCAACGAAGAGATTGTGTCCTGTACCATCAACCTGAAAGAGGCAACAGGATCAACGGCATTCCGAAGTATGGAAGCACCATTTCTCCAGGAATGGTGGCAGAACGGGCTGAAACAGGTCGGAGTTCATGAATAGAATCTGGCCGTTCTGAAATGCTAACCATGAATTTTTGACTTATTGATAAGTAAAAAAAACGTATTTGCGGGGATGCCTTTAAATTTTCCCAAAAAATATCCCTACACTGATAACCCTGCAAATTGATGAATTAAACCGAATAAACATATCTATAATTCAGTATATGTGATTATTAGAAATCATGTGTATTTGAAAAGATCACAAGAAAACTTTCTCTCTTAATAAAATTTGTAGGGATTTCAACTACATCAGAATAGGTATTTCCGAATTAAAATTTCACATTATTCCTACTTTATTTGAATACCAGTCCCCCTATTTTTACCATAATTAATAATTATGAAAAATAGAACGAATTAGGTTCTGGATTATGAAAAAAAGAATAAACGCAAAAAAAATAGGGAAAGAGCCTGGTTACTTCTATTACAATGCTGAAAAGGTGGCAACCAGATCTGAAATAATCGAAGGTGAAATTTATTACCATATTAAATTCAAAGGTCAGAGCGAATTCCAGGCCTTGTTTAACAGCAAGACGGTCAAAGACGTTTTATTGAGCCAACCGGAAATTATAACAGAGGAAGAATACCACAAATATTAAAAATGTCTGCAGTTTTTGAAGATCAATATATTATTGTACAAAAAGACTTTACAGGATATTACTATTGTTGCAAATTGTGAATGGTTAGTTAGTTAGTAAGTTAGTTAGTTAGTTAGTTAGTGGTGATTGTTTTCTTAGATTAAGTTTAGTTTAGTGTTTTGAAAAGCCTGGAGTACCCTTAACTTCAGGCTTTTCATTTTTCTGCCCCCCCTGGACTGGTCAAATTGAGGATTAGGAATACCTGTAATATAACACTCCCCAATATTGAACCAAAAGGGTTGTTTTGCTAAGTTAATATTTG
>CAZDLO010000196.1:0-3364 GCA_964506325.1 uncultured Tangfeifania sp. | reverse complement strand
CTCCGTATTCAATGGTTTAAATAGTTCCATATTGTTTTTACTTTTTTTACCAAAAGTACTCGAAATCGATTACAACCGCAATAGTTGCTAGTGTAAATTATTTATTTTTTTTAATCGCGAATTATATTTGGGATTCCAAAAAACTGAAGCTATTTTTGCATCCGCTTTCATAGATGAAATTCTGAATCAGAGAGCATACAAATTTCGGGGTGTAGCGCAGCCTGGTAGCGTATCCGTCTGGGGGGCGGGGGGTCGCAAGTTCAAATCTTGTCACCCCGACAATTTGAAAATCAAGGGGTTAGGTAGAAATATCTGACCCTTTGTTTATTTAACTCCCGACTGATTCCCGAGTTTTTTGATAGCGATGTACTGCGATAAATCAATTATTTACAAAAATCTCAATAACTACCTCAGTCTAAATTCGAACTCCAATCTCTTCAAATATCAATGAGTAAACGAGAATATTCCATTAAATTAGTAGTTGTCAGGTTAGGGTAGTTCAGGTACTGTGCGGATAATCTGGTGATGACGACCCCTCCTCCGGGATACTGCCCACCACAGGAATATTGATTCAATGAACTTCACTGTCCATCCTAATTCAGAAATCAACAGGAAGTGGAAAAATGATTGAATTTTGTCCCACAATTCCGATAAAATATAATGAGTAAATAAGGTTTTTAAAATTACTTTTGTCTATTAGGCCTGGATTTTTCACCAAAACATCAAACGCAATGAAATTCAAAAGTACTTTATCTTTCCTTGTCGGAGTGTTGCTGCTTGTTACTTGTGCACCACAAACTAAAGAGAAAACCCCGCTCGACTACGTGAATCCTCATATAGGAGGAATAGGTCATCTTCTGGTAGCAACCGATCCTATTGTTCAGCTGCCTCAGGGATTTGTTAAATTATCCTCAAATCCCTGGCCTGAAATTTATGACAGGTACCTGACAGATAAGGTATTTAGTTTTTCGCTCAGAGATGTCGTAAAGTACGGAAGAAAAACTATCCCTTCGTGGATTATGGCAACCACTGGAAATATTGAAGTAACTCCAGAGAAAATTGCGTCTAACTATGATCACGATTTTGAAACAGTAACTCCTTACTATTCTGCTCTTTTACTGGAAGATTATGATATAAATGTTGAATATACAGTTACCGATCAGGCTTCATACTTTAGATTCACCTTCCCTGAAAATTCAGATTCACACATCTTGCTGAGCAGTAACGCGAAATTTAGTGTTCTGAATGAATATACTATTGAAGGGCAGGAATCGTTTGGCACCAGAATTTTTTATTTTTATGCGAAATTCAGCAAACCGTTTAAATCATTCGGTTCATGGAACGGTGAAAAAGCATTTTCCGGATCAAATACCCAAAGCGGGACCAACGTGGGTGTTTTTGCAAACTATTCAACATCAAAAGGAGAACAGGTAGAAGTAAAAATCGGTGTTTCCAATGAAAGTATTGAACAGGCTCAAAAAAACCTGGAAAAGGACATCCCGGAGTGGAACTTTGAAGTGGTAAAAAACAATGCAAAGGACAAATGGAAAGAATCCATGGCAGTAATAAAAACTGAAGGAGGAACGGATGATCAGCTAACAAAATTTTATACTGCCTTATACTTTTCAGGAGGAGGTGAAGGTCTTCTGAATAGGATGAAACTCAGGGATAAAGAATTAATTGAAACTGCACAAAAATATGCCGGCTTATCAAGAAAGGAACTAATCCCATCAACCTCCTCAGATGGTGTTATGTTTCAACATGGGAATATCGTTTTTATAACAGATATCTGGCTTAGGGGTATACGTAATTTCGATATACAACGTGCTTACGAAAATATGAAGGCAGAGTTTTTGGAATCTACCAAATTGCCATGGAGAACAGGACCTGCTACAGAACTCGACAGTTTTTATCTCAAAAATGGATTTTTCCCTGCATCACCATTGGGCAAAAAAGAATGGGTACCTGAAGTACATGATTTTGAAAAAAGGCAAAGTGTTACAGTTACTTTACAGGCTTCCTACGAAAGTTGGTGTATTGCACAGATCGCCAAGGACTTAGGCAAGGAAGCCGATTATGATTATTTTATTAAACATGCCCATGATTATCAAAACAACTTTAATGTTGAGAATGGATTTATGGCACCGAAAACGGCAGATGGTAAATGGATTGAACCATTTAATCCAAAATTATCCGGCGGACAAGGGGGAAGAGAATATTTCGCTGAATTGAACAGCTGGATTTACACCTGGTATGTTTCTCATGATATTCAGGGTCTGATAAATCTAATGGGCGGCAGAAATAATTTCAACAATAAACTGGATAATCTCTATACGGAACAATATCAAATACCAAAATATAATTTTTTCAGCCAGTTTCCGGATCAGACAGGTTTAATAGGAAATTATTCCCACGGAAATGAGTTCTCGCGGCTAATACCTTATCTGTATAATTATTCTGGCGCACCCTGGAAAACACAAAAGCGTGTTAGGGACATCATGGAAATATGGTATGGTACCGGACCTTTAGGAATATGCGGAGATGAAGACTCCGGATTAATGTCTCACTGGTACATTTGTAGTGCCATGGGCATTTATTCCGACCCTATGATTCCAAATTATCCGATATGGCTGATCGGAAGTCCTATATTCGAAAAGTCCACAATTAATTTGGACAATAAAAAGAGTTTTGTGATTGAGGCAAAAAATGTATCCGCACAAAACAAATACGTTCAATCTGCCACTTTGAACGGTGAACCTCTTAACAAAACATGGTTTGAGCATTCAACTCTCCTTAAAGGAGGAACACTTTTACTAAATATGGGTCCCAGACCTAACAAGGAATGGGGAAGTTCACCGGTCGCAACACCCCCATCCATGTCTAAGGCGGATTAACTTTCACCAAAATATCAACGAAATGAAGTTTATTAATTGTATTTACTTTTTAATTGGAGTGTTTCTGCTTACTGGCTGTGCAACTCCCCAGGTTGAGGATAAAACTCCGGTCGACTACGTTAATCCATATATTGGCAACATCAGCCACCTGTTGAAACCAACAGTGCCAACGGTGCATTTGCCGAACAGCATGCTTAAGTTTAGTCCGCAACGTTCTGATTTTACCAGTGATTTGATAAATGGCTTTTCTCTGGATAGTCGCGTTATTTTGTATCCTTATCAGGGCGACGATGCCGGCGTGGCTCCATCGTATCGTTATTATTACGATCAGGAAAAGATTACTCCTTACTCCTATTCTGTCTATCTGGATGATCAGCAAATAACTGTTCGCTTTGCACCGTCGAGACAGTCGGCAATGTATGAGATTGAATACGGAGCCTCTGGCAATGCCTGTATGGTGATCAATTCGT
>CAZDLO010000195.1:0-3370 GCA_964506325.1 uncultured Tangfeifania sp. | reverse complement strand
TTTCCTCTGTGTAACTCCGGATTCTCTCTGTGTGACTCTGTGTAATAAAAAAAATGTCACAGAGTCACACAGAGGAATTGGATAGGGCTAATGTGCTGATAATAAAATTACCTGACTTGCTATAGGCTGGATGAAACACCGCGAAGCGTAAACCAACCCTTCCATTGAGACAAAAAGCTGTCCGCGCGAAGCCGCAGGCGGAGCAAGTTCTTTTTGTTAAGTCTTTTTTGGTTCCTTTTTGTGACGACAAAAAGGGATAAAAAGAAAAAACGGAAGAATGGAGACCCGGAAACGGAAATAGGAGAACGGGGAATGATGTTAAGGGAATATGCAAATATGCAAATTGCTCTGTGGGCCTCTGTTTCTCTCTGTGTTACTCTGTGTCAGTTCTTTTTGTCAAACAGAGAAACACGGAGTGAAAAAAGAGATAAGACATAAGACATGAGTTGGGGCATGATTTGTTCGATTTCCTCTGTCCGAGTGGGAAGCGGGCGAGTGAACAAATGCTGCCTTCACTCATAACTCATAACTAATAATTCATAATTCTTTTCATAATTCATAATTCTTTGAACTAACTTTAGTGTATGAAAAAACTGCTTTTTATTCTATTGCTTCTGGCTTTGTCTGCAGGGCTGGAGGCCGCCGGACAAACAATCGACCTTTCCGGTACGTGGAAATTTGCCATGGATCCTTCCGACAAGGGCATTCCTGAAAAATGGTACAACAGGTCGCTGAAGGAGACGGTTATACTGCCGGGCTCCATGTCGACCAATGGCAAGGGGGAGGATATCACCCTAACCACTGCCTGGACCGGCCAGGTGCTTGACAGTTCTTATTATAAAAGTCCGGAGTATGCCAGGTACCGTGTTCCCGGGAATATCAAAATACCCTTCTGGCTTCAGTCGCTGAAGCATTACCAGGGAGCTGCCTGGTACCAGAAGGAGGTCACCATCCCCGAAAACTGGAAGGGGAAGGACATCATCCTCAGCCTGGAACGGTGCCACTGGGAGAGCCGCCTGTGGATAGACAACGGGGAGATGGGCATGCGCAACTCGCTGGGAACACCCCATATCTATGATCTTACCGGGAAGCTGTTGCCCGGGAAGCACATCCTGACCCTGTGCGTCGACAACCGGACCAAAGAGATTGACCCGGGCGTTAACTCCCACAGTATCTCCGATCATACCCAGACCAACTGGAACGGTTTGGTGGGCAGGCTGTTCCTGGAGGCGCGTTCGCCCATTCATATCGCCGGTATACAGGTCTTTCCGGACCTTCAGGGTAAGAAAATCACCGCCAAATTCAAGGTCACCAATCCTGCGGGACGCGCAACAGGGGTGAAAATTGAAGTCAATGCAGGCGGAGCCTCCGTGCCAGGTGTGCGTACCGTCCATTTTAACCTTGGTCCGGGGGATAACACCCTGACCATGGAATACCCCATGGGCAGCGACCTGAAAACATGGAGCGAATTTCATCCGGCAATGTACAACCTGTCGGCAGTTCTGACGGATGTTGCCACAAGTGCCACCGACACAAGCCGCACCACCTTTGGCATGAGAGAGATCAAAGCCGTCGGCAGGCAGCTGATGATCAACGGTCAGCCGCTCTTCCTGCGCGGGACCCTTGAGTGTGCCATCTTTCCCAAAACAGGCTTCCCACCTACAGAAACGGCCGACTGGCTCCGCATTTTCAACATCTGCAGGGCACACGGCATAAACCACATGCGTTTTCACTCCTGGTGCCCCCCGGAAGCGGCTTTCGATGCTGCCGACAAGGCAGGGTTCTACCTGCAGGTGGAATGCTCCTCCTGGTGCAACCAGTCGACAAAACTCGGCGACGGCAATCCTTTCGACAAATACCTTTACGAAGAGAGCCTGAGGATGGCCGATAGGTACGGCAACCATCCCTCCTACTGCATGATGGCCTATGGCAATGAGCCTGGAGGCAAAAACCACATACCCTTTTTGAAGGATTTTGTCAATTTCTGGAAAAACCAGGACAGCCGGCGTATCTATGTTTCAGGGGCGGGATGGCCCAATATCGAGGAGAACGACTTCCTGAGCGACCCGAAACCCCGCATCCAGGGATGGGGCGAGGGTTTAAAAAGCATCATCAACGGCTATTCCCCGTCGACCGATTTCGACTGGTCGGCCAAAATCGCCGGATTCCACCAGCCGGTGGTGAGCCACGAAATAGGGCAGTGGTGCGTCTATCCCAATTTCAGGGAGATCCCGAAATACGATGGCGTTGTCCGGGCCCGGAATTTCGAGATTTTCCGGGAGTCTCTCGCCGAACACGGCATGAGTGCGCTGGCCGACAGCTTTTTGCTGTCCTCGGGTAAGCTACAGGTACTTTGTTACAAGGCTGATATCGAGGCTGCCTTGCGTACTCCCGGCTTCAGCGGTTTCCAGTTGCTTGACCTGCACGATTTTCCCGGTCAGGGTTCTGCCCTGGTAGGCATCCTTGATGCTTTCTGGGACGAGAAGGGATACATCAGCCCGAAGGAATTCAGCCGGTTCTGCAATTCGACTGTCCCGCTGGCGCGGATAAAGAAATTCATCTTAACCGGCGACGAGGAATTTGTGGCCGGCATTGAGGTGGCACATTTCGGAGACCGGCCCCTGGCAGGCTGTCAGCCATCCTGGAAAATCACCGGTGCAAAGGGAAATACCGTCAAATCAGGCAAGCTGCCCAAAACTGACATACCTCTGGGCAACGGCACCACACTGGGAAAAGTGGCATGGTCGCCCGGGAGCGTTGGGCAGCCCGCAAAATATACCCTTACGGTATCTGTCGGTGATTTTTCCAATACCTGGGATTTCTGGTTCTATCCTGAAAAAAGGGTGCCTGTGCAGGGGATGGATAAGATCCTGGTAGTATCCACCCTCGACCGCAATGCCGAATATTTTCTTGAAAAGGGAGGATCTGTGCTGCTTTCACTCAAGCAGGGTACCCTGAAACCCGAATTCGGGGGCAACGTGGCGGTCGGCTTCTCCTCCATTTTCTGGAACACAGCCTGGACCCATGGTCAGCCCCCGCATACACTGGGTATATTGTGCAATCCTGCACATCCCGCGCTGGCAGCCTTCCCGACCGAATACCACAGCAACTGGCAGTGGCAGGATGCCATGAGCCATGCTTCGGCCATCAACCTGGAGAGATTTCCGGCAGGCATCACTCCTGTGGTGCGGATCATCGACGACTGGTTTACCAACAGGCCGCTGGCCCTTATCCTGGAGGTGAAAGCCGGCAACGGAAAGATCCTTATCTCGGGCACCGATCTGGTTACCGGTATCGAACGGCGCCCTGAAGCGCAGCAGCTCCTTCACAGCCTGGAAAAGTACATGGCAGGTCCGCAATTCAACCCCGG
>CAZDLO010000194.1:0-3541 GCA_964506325.1 uncultured Tangfeifania sp. | reverse complement strand
CCAGCTCACTCATAACTAATAACTCATAATTCATCATTCTTCTTTATGATACACGACGATTATTCATTCGATACCAGGGCCATACATGTTGGTGAAGAGCCTGAGTTTTTGGAAGGGAGCAAGAATGAAGTAGTAGCTCCCATTTTCCTCTCATCGACCTTTGCCCGTAAGGAAGTTAAAAACCCGGGTATTTTCCAGTATTCCCGTAGTCAGAATCCTACCCGTATGGCGTTGGAGGAAAGATATGCCTCACTTGAGAAAACCCGATATGGCCTGGGTTTTGCCTCCGGACTTGCTGCTGAAGCAACCCTTCTGTTTGCATTGCTGAAACCAGGTGACCATGTTGTCGGATTTGATGACCTTTACGGAGGTACCAAGCGCTTATTTCATTTGTGGACAAGCAATTATGGAATTAAGGTAGATCTGGTTGATGCCGCATTTCCGGAATTGATTGAAAATGCCATCAGGCCGGAGACAAAGCTGGTCTGGCTCGAATCCCCAACCAATCCGCTACTGAAGGTCTGTGATATCAAAGCAATCTCTGAAATTGCCCATCGACACAATCTCCTTGTAATTGTTGACAATACTTTTCTTTCTCCCTACTTCCAGAATCCGGCAATGTTGGGAGCTGACATTGTTGTGCACAGCATTACCAAATACATTGCCGGTCACAGTGATGTAATAGGTGGGGCTATCATGTTGAATAACAAAGATTTGTATGACAGGCTGAAGTTTTGTCAGAATGCTCTTGGATCAATTCCTTCTCCTTTCGACTGTTACATGGTTTTGCGGGGATTAAAGACCCTTTCGATGAGAATGGAAAAGCACCAGTCGAATGCAATGGTTATTGCTGAGTACCTGGAGAACCATCCCAAAGTTGAAAGGGTTTATTATCCCGGACTAAAAAGTCATCCGCAGTATGAGCTTAGCTCCAGGCAAGCAAGCGGTTTTGGTGGAATGATCTCTTTTGAGATAAAAGGAGGAGAACCTGAAGCCGTCAGGTTTCTTGAAAGCCTGAAACTATTCACCCTGGCCGAAAGTTTAGGCGGCGTGGAGTCCCTGATTGAACATCCTGCATTGATGACTCATGCATCCATAACAGCCAGGGAACGTGAAATTGCAGGTATTAAGGATACACTTATCAGGGTCTCTATCGGAGTTGAAGATAAATCCGACCTGATCCGCGACCTTGAGCATGCCTTCAGTAAAATTTAAGACAAGCAATTGGTTATTGCATTTTGCCAGGAGTTTTTTCCATGTATATTTGCCTTGCATTCATGGATTGCCTCCGGTTCAGTCAGATTTTTTCTCTACAAAGCACTAATATTTTCCAAATGAAAAAAATCCTTGTTCTTTGCCTGATCATTTTATCCCTTGCAGGATATGCCAAAAAGAAAGTGTCATTGTTCAATGGTAAAAACCTCAATGGATGGAAAGTCTTTGTCAATGATCCTTCCATCATTCCCGAAAAATTCTTCTATGTAAAGGATGGAGTCATCGAAACCCCGGGCGTTCCAATGGGGTATCTCAGAACTACCGGGGAATTCACAAATTATCGCCTTCATGTAGAATGGTGTTATCCCGGAAAACCTACCAACAGTGGTATTTTTGTTCACACCAACGGACCTGATAAAATGTGGCCGTTACACTTTCAGTGCCAGCTCAAACATGGAAGCGCCGGTGATTTTATTGTGAACGCGGCAGGGGAGCAGGCGACCTCAGGGGATAGTATATACATTGGAACGGAAAAGGTAAAGCCTATTGCCGTCAAATTGCATCCATCCAATGAACTGAAAGAGGGCGAATGGAACAGTTATGATATTGTTTGCAATGGGCCAGTTGTGGAAGTGACAGTTAATGGATTGCTTCAAAACAGGATAGTCAACTGTTCAATGACCAAAGGGAGCATCGGTTTACAGGCAGAAGGTTCAACGATCCGTTTCAGAAATATCTGGATTGAGAATTTAAAGTAGGAATTGCAAATGTGTCCGGTCTGGGTGGACCTGGCAACAAGTCATCTTACTATAACAACAAAGGGTAACCGTTCGGTTACCCTTTGTTGTTATAGTAAAGACAGGTTAAGATACCTGTGCGATCTTTGATGCAACGTATTTGCCAGCCTCAAGTTTTTTACGGACTTCGGAGAATGCCTTGATGGTATATTCAACATCTTCCAGTGTATGGGATGAGGTCGGGATAAGTCTCAACAGCAGTTGTCCCTTAGGTATAACGGGATAAACCACGATTGAACAGAAAATATTGTAGTTTTCTCTCAAATCCATAACTACATTAGTTCCTTCAGGAACACTTCCTGACAAGTACACAGGAGTAACAGGTGAATTTGTAACCCCAAGGTCGAAATTTTCCTTCTTAAGGCCAATCTGAAGGGCTTCAACGATTATCCAGAGATCTTTACGTATCTGTGGTTGTGTTTTTATGAGTTCCAGCCTTTTCAATAACACGATTACCATGGCAATTGGGAGTGATTTGGCAAAAATTTGGGAACGCATGTTGTAACGCAGGTAGTCGCAGACCTCTTCTTTGGCAGCGATGAAAGCACCGATTCAAGCCATGGATTTGGCAAAAGTTCCGAAATACATGTCAATCTGATCCTGAACGCCAAAATGTTCTCCAACTCCTGCACCTGTTTCACCCATTGTTCCAAAACCATGAGCATCGTCAACGAGAAGACGGAAACTGAATTCACTCTTCAGGGCGGCGATCTGATCCAGTTGACCAAGGTCTCCAGCCATTCCGAAAACACCTTCAGTAATAACGAGGATACCGCCGCCGGTTTTTTGAACCAATGAAGTGGCATGACCCAGCTGCTTGCGAAGGCTGTCCATATCATTGTGTTGGTAAACAAATCTTTTGCCCATATGCAAACGAACGCCATCTAATATGCATGCATGTGCTTCGGCATCGTAAACTATAACATCATTACGACCGCAAATTGCATCGATGATGGATACCATTCCCTGGTAACCGTAGTTGAGTAAAAATGCGTCTTCTTTGCTTTCAAAGGCAGCAAGCTGTTTTTCAAGCTCTTCATGCTTGCTGGTCTGACCAGACATCATCCGTGCACCCATTGGGTAGGCGAGGCCATATTGGGCTGTAGCATCAGCATCAGCCTGACGAACTTCCGGATGATTGGCAAGTCCGCAGTAGTTGTTTAAGCTCCAGTTCAGCACTTCCTTTCCACGGAATCTCATTCTTGGACCAATTTCGCCTTCCAGTTTGGGAAAGGAAAAATAACCATGTGCTTCTTTCTGATACTGACCTAGGTTGCCCTTGTCAGTTTTGATTTTTTCAAATATATCCACGTTAGTTAACTTTATGAAGTGTTGCAATATGTTTTCAAAAGCCTGCAAATCTAAAAATTATTTTGGGTTTCGCCAAGCAGCAGTATATTGGCACTTTAAAAATAGGTTCTACACAGTATATAAATAGGTTAAAAATTCTGAAAGCTTCCAAAAGTGGAGTCATGGATTCTTTATAAATGCAGAAAATCTTTATCTTTGCACCATGATTCGTAACCTTA
>CAZDLO010000193.1:0-3545 GCA_964506325.1 uncultured Tangfeifania sp. | reverse complement strand
CAACCCAGATTCCATCATAGACGCAATCGCCAAGAACTTCAGCAAAAACGCTGTGAAGATAATTACCGACTCTGAAATTTTTATCAAGGGATAATGTACTTTTCAATTCAATGACTGATATTGAATTTGATTGTCCCCAAATATTTCCTGTCAGCGTATGAAAAATAAAAAATATGAACAGGTACTTTTTCATTGTTTGAATTCTTACTTAATCAGATTTCAATATCACATCATTTTAAATCATCTCTTTTCCCTTGTCATGAAATCTCGCAGGGAATAGATGTCCCGGGCAATTTTGTAAAAAGCATCATGCATAGGTATCCACCATTTGTAGTTCTTATCGATGAGTCCTTTGTTTGAATCATCGTCCTGATAGCGGAAATAGTGAAATCCGGCACACCCGGGATGTTCAATCAAGGCAAGTGTGAAGTTTTCAAAGAATTTGGCTCTGTCGGACTGTGTTGGTACGAGCCATCCGGCACCACCTGTATTGGATAGTTTTGAATCTTCAGCTTTGGCATAAAACTCGGTCACGAAGAAGGGTTTTCCGCTCTCTCCGCTCCACATATCCATGGTCAGTTTATCAGGAGTCCATACATCGTAAACGTTGATACTGATCATATCAACAAACTTACCTGCCTCTTTGAGAATAGCCGGTTTGCTTTTTGCTCCACCGTGCAGGCGGCTACCCAGATAAAGATGATTCGGATCATAACGCCTGATTGCTTCACTGACAATTTTATAATACGCCCCAGCCAGATAACCATGGAATTCCGCCCTGTCTGCATCAGTTATCTGAAAATTGGCTCCTTTACGGGCTACCATCCAGTTTTGTACGGCAAGGAAGTTTTGATCTTTTTTGTCCAAGATGGCTAAAAACCGATCCAGAAGATTTCCATAAGTTGTATTGTCATACAATGGCAATTCATTGTCGGAGAAATGACCCAAGATGAAGGAATCATTTTTGAGTGGTTCCAGCTGTTTCGCATGCGTATCACAAAAAGAAGCAAACGCTGCATCAAAGACAGGTATAATTCCAGCTTCATAGAGATCCTTGGTCCGTTGCTGAAGATTTTTATAGGTCAGCAGAAAGTTCCAGCGGGGAGAATACGCCATTTTTTGTGACGTGCCGGCATTAATTGTTTCGTCTGACCAACAACCAAGAGTGTTGGTGCCGATATCCCTTAGGAAGTCCGGCAATTTGACGCCTCCGCCAGCAGACACCGAATTGACTCCAATCGTAAAGAAACGGTGTCCTTCAGGATCTACCAGATACCATGCGTTATTTATCTTTTTGGTATAAAAAAAACCAGTAGCTTGTTCCACTGATTTTTTTTCACCTCCATATAGGCCAAGTTCAGCAGTCGTTGAGACAGCATCAAGAAGGCGGACCGCTTTTGTACCATTTTTGCTTGTATTGGCAACATCATTTTTGAATGAAAACTGTTTGGATTGAGGTCCTGTATTATCTGCCTCCTGATTGGTCTTCGAACAGGAAATAACAGGGAAACAAAACCCTGCACATACCATAGTTAGAAAAATGTTTTTCATACTATAATAATTTGTTTTTTAAAGGTAGTATGGAACTCCATGTTGATGAAATTATTATCATACCCTTGGGTGTTGGGAAGCAACATGTTCGTTTCATAATCTGATTATTAGAGACTGTTTAAATTTAAAACTATTTAATCCCGTTAGGGATTTAATTTTCAAAATTTAAACAGTATCTGAATGTAACATTTCTTATACTGAAATGCCTAATTCAATTGTTTTATTGATTTATGGATTATAGTTTCTCCTTTTATTTCTATTAAATCGCTAAAATCATTAGCGATAATTTCAATATCATTCTTATTTACTTTTACCTCGTACTTTTTATCCAGGTTTGTTAGTTGATGTACAACAACAAATTTCGTTGCCATGCATTTACGTCTGATAATCAGCATTGGCTTTGACATTTTACGAATATCTTCAGGGGTATTATCCCAGCCTGCGGACGAATAGATTGGTGTATTTGTTGTGAATACTTCGGTTTCACTTTCTGCTCCAACATGCAATACGATCCGTTTTTCTGATGCCGTGCCAAAGCTTGCTTTCCACGCCTCATTGACACTTCCTTTTAACCCTTTTCTTAACCACTGATTATCTTCGAGTTTAGACGCTGAATCAATCGGTTCCAATTGATATTCTTTTGTAAAACCAGCGTATTCCTGCATCGGGTTGGTTATTTCTACGATTAGTTCTCCCTCATCGTGCAACAAATAATCATAGGTATGAACAGCATCACTTTCACACTCAAAAATATCTATCAAATAGTCAGATGTTAAACCCAAAATCCGCTTTTGTTTAACACCATTATATATTGATCCCTCCAAAGAAATGGTCTTCATTCTGCCACTTTTTTGAATCTCTGAAAAAATGATATCATTGACCTCTTTATTGCCTCCACCCAATTGGTATCTTCTGTAATCGGGTCCCTTTTTATCAACTAAAACCGTATTATGCCCCAGACTATAATGAGAAATGGGCGTTTTATTCCTATAGCCGTTTGATGCCCGGGGAGCCAGGTAGTCCCAACTTTTCAGGTACCAGTCAGGATATATCATTTTACCATTCACGTACAGGTCAATGTGGAAAGGATCATCGTGACCGTGGTACTGATTGGTATTTCCATTTCTAATATGCAGCGCATTGCCCTTTCCTTCCCAATATTCCTTCCCCTCAACTGTACTTATCAGGGCGTGTCCTATTCCCTGGTACTTTGCACTGGTAAAAGAAGGAGTTTCAGCTGTTCCTAAAGGAATGCCATGCGTTAACGTGTTGTCGCCCCAAACAGTCACATCTTCACAAAAACGATCTTCAGTTTTGTCAATTAGCCATGCATATTTAGGATCTTTATAGGCCGAATAAAATATTTCAAATTTATTGCTAACTCGTGTTGTTTTTCCATTAAAAAGACAGGCTCCAAATCCATTAAACATGCGAAGCTTTCCATTTTCATCCAACTCTGCGCAATATGAACCATCTCCACTTGCAACCAGCAACCCGTTTGGATTGCACAAAATAAATAGTCCGTCAATCAGGCTTTTTATGGATGCACCGGTTGGAGATACATACGTGTACAAATCATCATAGTTGTTACGCTTTGAAGCTTCGGCCAATAAACTCATGGCACAGAGCACATAATCCAATGCGTAACTTAAAGGCTCCGGCCAAAATTTGCCATCACGTACCGTGTTTTCTAAAACTGCTTTTAGTCCATACTTGCCGTTAACCGCATGTGCTATCGCTTCCTCATTTGAAGTTAGAAACCCAAGAACTCCAAGTGTTGCAATACTCCAAAACTGGGTATTTCCCAAACGGGTAATATTTTCGTTTTCATATCGAATGTATTGCCGGATTATCTCATTCAGGCGCAGCATCATTGGATCTTTTATGTCGCTTAGTACAGGATGGTTTTTAACCATATCCCATGCCCCGAAATAATTCATTCTCGACATTCCATAGTTCCAGATTTCAGAACTTACAGCCTTTTGAGGATCATA
>CAZDLO010000192.1:0-3583 GCA_964506325.1 uncultured Tangfeifania sp. | reverse complement strand
AAATCATCCCTGTTGGATATATGTTATTTTATTTGAGACAATTAACAGATGGCTGCTGTAAGCGGCGAAGAGTGGTCAATTTAGCATGCGCATCCATTCCGGCAGCATACCTTCAAAAGGATCTCAAATTAGTTCTTGATTTGGGCAAGATTGGAAATATTGCAGAAGTGAGTTTGGATAATATGAACCTTGGAACAACCTGGATGCGCGGTCAACAAATGGAAGTAACCAGGGCGGTAAAAGATGGGGAAAACAAATTGGCCATTTTGGTACCAACCCCTTGATTAATCGTGTTTCTGCGATGAAAGAGCCGCCGCCCGTTCCCAAAGTACTTATTTCCCGGGTTGGAAGTGGTTCGGCAAGTAAAGAGACTCCCAGGGAAATTGGTTTTAAGCCGTTGCCTTCATCAGGATTATTAGGACCTGTTCAGATAATTCAAGTTAAAGAGATTTTAGCCGGATTTTGAACTTCCGGGTGCCAGCTTCCTGTAAAATGCGATTAATTGCTGCCGCTGATTAAATACCATGTGTCCGCTAAAATTTTTAAATTTACACATGGTTACAATTGTTGCTTCGTAACTTCAAAGGTAATTATGACGGGTTAGTCTTTACCTGTGAACCAGGTTCCCTTTCTTTTGCCTGAGAACAATGAAAACTAATATTTAACCTCGTTAAACTTCCCCTGATGAAGAAAAAAGATCTTTTCATATCCATTTTGGTCCTGTTCGGAATTGTCTTTTTGTCTCCTGCTGCAGCTTCGGATTACAACAATCAAAGCAATAAATCTGATAATTACAATGTATTGGAATATGGTGCCAAGGCAGATGGCAAAACAAAGGAGACCCTATCTGTACAGGCTGCTATTGACTCCTGCAACGCGCAGGGAGGCGGTACTGTCTTTTTCCCGGCAGGAAGATACCTTTGCGGTAGTTTGCATCTGAAAAGTAATGTTGCTCTCTTACTTGATCATGGCGCAACCATTGTGATGAGTCCCGACAACAATGACTTTGACCCTTATGAAACGCTGAATTTCAAAACGGCCGGCGATAAGGAGACAAGTTATTTCCACTATGCCCTTATCTGGGGAGAAAATGTTGAACATATCGCCATTACCGGAACGGGCACCATCGAAGGCAACCGCATCAAAAGAGGCGGTCCGAAACCCATCGCGTTGAAAAGCTGCAGGTTCGTTAACATTCAGGATATTACGATAAAAAATGCTCCCAACTACAACATCAGTATGCTTGGTTCCGATTTCGTCAATATTTCAGGAGTCACCATACTGAATGGCTTCAGTGACGGAATTGATCCGGACGGCTGCCAAAACGTACGAATATCTAACTGCTACATTGACTGTTACGATGATGCTATTGTTCCAAAGGCCAGTTATTCACTGGGTTACCTTCGTGCCGTCGAAAATATGACAGTAACAAACTGCATTCTTGCCTCCAACTGCAACGCTTTTAAATTTGGAACAGAAAGCGGCGGGAATTTTAAGAATGTTACGCTCTCCAATTGTGTTATCATCGCCCGCAAGACCGGCAGACCTGCAGATTCAGGCATTTCACTGGAGTCGGTCGACGGGGCAGAAGTTGAAGGGGTGACCATCACAAACTTCTCGATGACTAATGTGACATCACCAATATTCCTCCGTTTGGGAAATCGTGGCAGGGACATGGCCGTTCCAAAACCAGGCTATATGAAAAATGTGGTTATCAGCGGCATTACGGCTGTTGGTGTTACCCAGGCATCCATCATCGCCGGAATCCCGGGATATCCTGTCGAAAATGTCTCTATCAGCGACCTTAAAGTAGTTTACGAGGGGGGTGGCTCCTTCAAGGGCAAGAATGAAGATGTGCCCGAAAAGGCCGGCGATTATCCTAACTCTGATATGTTCGGCCAGTTACCAGCTTATGGATTCTATTGCCGGCATGCGAAAAATTTGAAATTGAACAACATAGAGTTTACACTGAAGAAACCGGATCCCCGTTCTGCATTTATTTTCGAAGATGTAACCAAACTAAACCTTATCTCTTCCGAAGCTGAAAGAAGTGAAGGTGCCGCGCCGGTCATCTGGTTCAAAGATGCCAGCCAGGTTGTTATCCGCGAGTGCTTTATTCCAAAAGACAAAGCAGCTTTCATTGCTGTTCCTGAAGCTCAGAAGCACAATATTCAATTGGTTGACAACATTATACAAAAATAGTTCTCTACAAACTATGTAACAAAATAAAATGAGCATCCGCCAGTTTGCGGACCAATCGGGATGAATATAAACCTCATGCGAACTCCATGTGGCAAATGAAAAACAAATTATCTACACATGAAACCCAAGGAAGAAGAAGCCAAAATCCCCATTTTTATCCAGACGGCCTTTCTGGTACAACCGGATCTTGACAGGTGGAAACAGATAGACGAAGAGGAGGCTAAAATTGTATATGAAATGACGCTCCGAAATGAACTTTCGGGCGGTACACCAGTCGTTCGTTCTTTTGAGAAGAGTTGGAGGGAATGGCTCGGCACCCGGTTCGCCATTTCCACCTTCAACGGTACATCCGCATTGTATTGCTCCTACTTTGGTGTAGGTGTTGGTCCGGGAGATGAAGTTATTTGTCCGACCTACACCTGGATCTGCACCATCGCTCCCGCACTTTTCCTGGGAGCAAGACCGGTTTTTGCAGAATGCGATCCCGAAACACTTCAGCTGGATCCGGAAGATGTGCGAAAGAAAATCACGCCCAAAACCCGCGCCATCATTGCTGTTCACTTATGGGGTAATGTTTGTGACATGGACCGTTTAATGGAGATCAGCAGGGAAACCGGCATACCGGTTGTGGAAGATTGTTCCCACGCTCACGGAGCACTTTATGATGGGAAAATAGTAGGCTCCATCGGTCAGGTCGGCGCATGGAGCATGCAGGGAAGCAAGGCGATAAGTGCAGGGGAAGGGGGCATGCTGGCCACCAGCGACGCTGAAATATTTGAGCGGGCCTGCCTTTCCGGGCAGGTTAACCGGTTGGGAGGCATAGATTTGTCGACCGAAAAATATGCATGGCTGCAACCCCTTGGATTGGGGATGAAATTCAGGGCTCATCCGCTCGGCATGGGTATTGCCAGCGTACAGTTCAAAAAACTTCCGGCCCTTAATGCCCGTCGTAAGAGTTTTATTGAAGGAGTTGAAAAAGGACTGAATGATATTCCGGGACTGCAACCCATCAAAGTATATCCGAAAGCTGAAAGAGGCGGTTATTACGCGTTTCCGGTCATCCATAATTCTAAATTGAACAATGGCCTCTCCACCTTGAAACTGATTAAAATCATTCAGGAGGAGGGATTAAACGTCTCAGCCAGTCCCTACGGGCTATTGCATGGATTGAAGCTTTTTGCCGACGGCTTCGACATCTTTACCCGGCAGAGAGGTCCCCTTACCGGTGATTATAAAGGGTACAAAGAGGGAGATCTCCCCGTTACCGAGGAGGTTTTTCGCCGTTTGATCTTTCTGCCTGTACTCTCCGATCCGGTACCGGGCGCTGTGGAGAAAGTGCTTGAGATATTGCAGCGGGCTGTCAAACGTTTTACAGCAAAAC
>CAZDLO010000191.1:0-3657 GCA_964506325.1 uncultured Tangfeifania sp. | reverse complement strand
TTTACGGATGGAAAAAACATGCATTGAAATGGGAGTAAATAGTAAAAAAGAGTTCTTGGCCAATGATTATCCGATCCTGGCCGAATACGAAGGGGGTAGCATTGTTCTTGCCAAACTGGATGACCTTATCAACTGGTCAAGGGCCAATTCATTGTGGCCGCTTACATTCGGTACCCGCTGCTGTGCCATTGAATTTATGGCCGTTGGTGCCTCTAGACATGATATGGCAAGGTTCGGTATGGAGGTTGCAAGGGCAACTCCCCGCCAGGCTGACCTGATAATTATTTCCGGAACAATCAATTATAAAATGGCACCGGTTTTGAAAAGGCTCTATGACCAGATAGCTGATCCAAAATATGTTGTAGCAATGGGCGGATGTGCCATTTCAGGAGGTCCGTTCTATTACAATTCCTATTCGGTTGTCAGAGGTGCAGACCACGTAATACCTGTTGATGTTTACGTGCCTGGTTGTCCCCCGAGGCCTGAAGCGCTTCTTTTTGGAATGATGCAGCTGCAGAAGAAGATCAAAAGGGAACGCTATTTCTCAAGAAAACAGAAAAAAAATGCCCCGCAACCTTGAAACTAACCAAGTCAACGGGGAAAGCGATCAATTAAATATCAAATCACTTAATGAACTGATTATTAAGTGAAACGAGCATATACCAGAACTCACAGGAAGTCAGATAAAAACTGCCTGCGTGTTCCATGAGTACAATTTGAGGATCATTATTTTAGTAACGATAGTACGAATGAAATGACAAACGAAGAACTACAAGCTTACCTTGCAGGTGAGTTTTCCAATGCCGAGGTGAAGCTTGGAAACCAGTATGTTGAAATCACAGTCAAGGCAGATGATCTGCACCTGACTGCGGTTCAGCTCAAAAAAGCACCGCAGTTATCATTTGATTATCTCATTTGTCTGAGCGGAGTAGATTATCCGGAATCCATGCAGATTGTCTACCACCTTGAGTCAGTGGCTCACAGGCATGTAGTGGTAATGAAGGTCAATACTTCCGATCGTTTGGATCCGAAGGTCGACACTGTCAGCGATGTCTGGCAGACGGCCAAATACCATGAACGTGAAGTCTACGACCTTCTGGGGGTAAAATTCAACAACCACACAGATCTTCGCCGGCTCTTCCTTGAAGATGGCTGGGGATTTCCGTTGAGAAAAGATTACAAAGACGAAGTAAGAATAGTAGAACGATAGCCTTATGTCTGAAATCAAAGAGATTATCATTAGCTCGGATAAGATCCACACGGATGAGTATCTTGTCAACATGGGGCCGCAACACCCTTCAACACACGGGGTGCTTCGGTTGCTTGTGCGTCTGGAAGGAGAAAAAGTTCATCATATTCAGCCACATGTCGGGTATATCCACAGCGGCATTGAAAAAATGTGTGAGTCACTCTCCTACCCGCAGGTCATTCACCTGACCGACCGCATGGACTACCTTTCGGCCCACATGAACAATGAAGCCGTTGCCCTATGTATCGAGAATGCCCTGCAGGTTGAAGTTCCGGAGCGGGTAAAATACATCAGGACCATCATGGATGAGCTTAGCCGTCTGGCCTCTCACCAGCTTTGGTGGTGTGTAATGGGTATGGACCTTGGCGCCCTCACAACCTTCTTCTATGGTTTGCGCGACCGCGAACACATCCTGGATATTTTCGAGGAGACTTGCGGAGCCAGGATGACACTGAACTACAGCACACCAGGAGGGGTGATGTTTGACATTCATCCCAATTTCCAGAAAAGGGTAAAGGATTTCATCAAAGAATTCAGAAAAAAATTACCTGAATATGACCAGCTTCTAACAGGAAACGTCATTTTCCAGGAACGTACCAATGATATCGGCTATCTTTCCCGTGAAGATGCTATCGCATGGGGTGTAACCGGTCCTTCGGGCCGTGGATCAGGATTTTCCTGCGACGTACGAAAACATCAGCCATACAGCGCTTATCCCTTGGTGCAGTTTGAAGAGAAACTGGGTACAAAAGGTGATACTTTCACCCGGTACCAGTTAAGAATGCAGGAAATGCATGAATCGCTTCACATCATCGAACAGTTGATCGACAACATCCCGGAAGGTGACCATATGGTCAAGATGAAAGGAGTGGTCAAATTACCGGCCGGTGAGTTTTACCAAAGGGTTGAAACCGCCAGGGGAGAATTTGGAGTCTACATCGTAAGCGACGGAACCAAGAACCCGTACCGCGTAAAATTCCGTTCACCGGGATTCTCCAACCTTTTCGCGCTGAACAAAATGGCAGCAGGTCACAAAATTGCCGACCTTGTTGCCATCATGTCGACGCTCGACCTGGTAATTCCGGACATTGACAGGTAATATAATAACACGATTGATCTATACCGAAAATAATCATATCTAATGGGATTCAATATTTACGATTTTTCAGAAATGACCCACAACATGCATGTGTGGTTTTTGGAGCGGATGTCTCCAACGGCTACCACTATTGTTGAATGGACCATCATCGGGGTCAGTTACATGCTGTTTGTCGCATTGTTTGGTTTGTTCCTGGTCTACGCAGAACGCAAAGTATGCGCTGCCTTCCAGCAAAGGTTAGGGCCCATGCGTGTAGGATACTGGGGATTGCTTCAAACCATTGCCGACTTCATCAAGCTGTTGATGAAAGAGTTGATCATGCCTAAATCTGCCGACAGGTTTCTGTACAACCTTGCACCGTTTATCGTCATGATTGCCACTTTTCTGGCCATGGCTGTTCTGCCATTTGCCAAAGGTTTGCAGACACTCGACTTCGATATCGGCATATTCTATGTCACTGCTGTTTCGTCTGTTGGCGTGATTGGTATTCTCATAGCAGGCTGGTCGAGCAACAACAAATATTCGCTCATCGGTGCCATGCGCAGCGGGGCACAGATTCTCAGCTACGAACTTTCAGTATCCCTGTCCCTGGTAACAATTATTATCCTTGCCGGGTCCATGCAACTATCTGTGATCGTAGAAAGTCAGCGTGACAGCTGGTTCCTTTTCAAGGGACATATTCCTTCCCTCATTGCATTCGTTATTTTCCTGATCGCCGGGACTGCCGAAACCAACAGGGGCCCTTTCGACCTTGCTGAGGCAGAGTCTGAGCTTACCGCCGGTTTCCACACGGAATATTCGGGGATCAAATTTGCCTTTTTCTTCCTGGCCGAGTACATCAACATGTTTATTGTGGCTGCCATGGCTGTAACAGTATTCCTTGGAGGTTGGATGCCGCTGCATTTTGGCTCATTCGAATCTTTCAATGTGGTGATGGACTTCATTCCACCGCTAGTCTGGTTTTTCATGAAAGTTCTGGGTGTAATATTCCTGATCATGTGGTTCAAATGGACATTCCCACGTTTGAGGGTCGACCAGATCCTTACCCTGGAGTGGAAGTACCTGCTGCCGATCAACCTGATCAATATCCTCCTGATGTGCCTGGTCGTTTTAACCAAATTCCATCTGTAAAATTTAGCTATATGAATGCGCTTTTTCAATATATAAGTACTGTTTTCAAAGGGATAGGAACACTTCTGACAAGTATGAAAATTACCGGCAAGTATGTATTTACTCCCTGGAAGAATGTTACACAGCAATATCCTGAAAACCGGGAAACCCTGAAGATGTTTGACCGGTTCCGTGGAGA
>CAZDLO010000190.1:0-3722 GCA_964506325.1 uncultured Tangfeifania sp. | reverse complement strand
CATTCAAGAAAAAAGAAGATACACACAGAATGGCAGAAGCAAACCGTGCGTTTGCACATTTCCGGTTTTAATACTGGATATCAGTTAGTTTAGTTAGTTTATTGTACGAAAAAATATAATGGCGAAAAGGGACCTTACAAATACCAGGAACATCGGAATCATGGCTCACATTGATGCCGGTAAAACAACCACTTCAGAGCGAATTTTGTTTTACACAGGCAAGGTTCACCGCATTGGTGAAGTACATGATGGTGCAGCAACGATGGACTGGATGGAACAGGAGCAGGAGCGTGGTATTACCATCACTTCTGCTGCAACATTTACTGAGTGGACATATCAGGATATCGTTCATCAGATAAATATCATTGATACTCCTGGCCACGTTGACTTTACTGTTGAGGTGGAACGTTCTTTAAGGGTTCTAGACGGTGCAGTTGCAACCTTTTGTGCCGTTGGAGGAGTGGAAGCTCAGTCTGAAACTGTCTGGCGTCAGGCCGACAAATACGGAGTGCCGAAAATTGCATTCATTAACAAGATGGACCGTGCCGGTGCCGACTTTTTCAATGTTTACAATGACATCAAGGAGAAATTGGGGGCCAATCCGGTTCCAATTCAGATTCCGATTGGTGCAGAGGAACGATTCAAGGGAATTATTGACCTTGTTGCCATGAAATCAGTAGTTTGGCACGATGAAACCATGGGTGCCGATTACTCAGTTGAAGAGATTCCTGAAGATATGCTCCCGCTTGCACAGGAATGGCGTGAAAAGCTTGTAGAATCAGTTGCCGAGCAGGATGAGGCTTTAATGGAGAAATTCTTCGATGATCCGGCCAGTATTACTGAGGATGAGTTGAAGCATGTTATCCGTAAAGCTACACTGAAAGGTGTTATCATTCCTATGCTGTGCGGTTCTGCCTTCAAAAACAAGGGAGTACAAACATTACTGGATGCGGTTTGCGCATATTTGCCGAATCCCCTGGATGTTGCTTCAATCATTGGTACCAATCCGGATACAAATGAGGAAGTTGAAAGAAAGCCGGATGTTAACGAACCATTGTCTGCCCTGGCCTTCAAAATCGCGACCGATCCTTATGTCGGCCGTCTCTGTTTTATCCGTGTCTACTCAGGAAAAATTGATGCAGGTTCTTACGTTTTAAACACGCGTACAGGAAAGAAAGAGCGGATTTCCCGCCTCTTCCAGATGCACTCCAACAAGCAGCAACCCCGTGATGTGATTGAAGCTGGAGACATCTGTGCAGCAGTTGGTTTCAAGGATATTCGCACCGGTGACACACTTTGTGCATTGGATCACCCGATTGTACTTGAGTCTATGACCTTCCCTGAACCTGTAATTGGTATTGCAATTGAGCCAAAAACCCAGAAGGACCTTGACAAATTGTCCAACGGGCTGATTAAATTGTCAGAAGAGGATCCAACCTTCCAGGTTAATACAGACCAGGACAGTGGACAGACCATTATTCGCGGAATGGGTGAGCTTCATCTGGAGATCATCGTTGACCGTTTGAGAAGAGAGTTCAAAGTCGAATGTAACCAGGGCGCACCGCAAGTTTCTTACAAGGAAGCAATCACGAAAGAAGTAACACTGCGTGAAGTTTTCAAGAAGCAGACCGGTGGTCGTGGAAAATTTGCAGACATATCGGTTCATATAGGACCAATTGATGAAGGCAAAAGTGGTCTTCAATTTGTAGATCAGATCAAAGGAGGAACCATACCTCGCGATTATATTCCCTCGATTGAGAAGGGTTTTAAAGAAGCAATGAACAACGGACCATTGGCCAATTACAAAATTGAAAATCTCAAGGTTGTCCTTGTTGATGGTTCATTCCACCCGGTAGACTCAGATGCACTCTCCTTTGAGTTGTGCGCCAGGCAGGCTTTCAGAAATGCGGCATCCAAGGCAAAGCCTACTTTGCTGGAACCAATCATGAAAGTAGAAGTTGTTACGCCGGATGATTATATGGGTGATATTGTTTCGGATCTTAACCGCCGCAGGGGACATGTTGAGAGTATGGACGCCAAATTTGGCGCCCGCGTAATCAAAGCAAGGGTTCCGCTGTCCGAGCAGTTCGGATATGTCACAACCTTACGTACACTTTCTTCAGGACGTGCGACTTCCACCATGGAATTTTCACACTATGCAGAAGTGCCCAGGAATATTGCGATCACTGTTCTTGAAGCGGTAAAGGGAAAAACAGAGTTGTTATAAAACTAAATACGTTCTTATCATGAGTCAAAAAATCAGAATTAAACTGAAATCGTACGATCACAATCTGGTGGACAAATCAGCTGAGAAGATTGTAAAAACGGTTAAATCTACAGGTGCCATTGTAAGCGGTCCTATTCCGCTGCCTACTCACCGTCGTATTTTCACCGTTTTGAGATCTCCCTTTGTGAATAAAAAAGCAAGGGAACAGTTCGAGTTATCCTCTTACAAGAGATTGATTGACATTTACAGTTCAACCGCGAAAACTATCGATGCCTTGATGAAGCTGGAGTTGCCCAGTGGCGTTGAAGTTGAAATTAAAGTTTGATAAACTGCTTAACAAGTAGAAAAAATGCCAGGATTAATTGGAAAAAAAATCGGAATGACTTCCGTATTCAGTGTTGAGGGGAAAAACATCCCATGCACTGTGATTGAGGCTGGTCCATGCATTGTCACCCAGATCCGTACGCTCGAGACCGATGGTTACGAGGCGGTACAACTGGGGTTTGTTGACAAGAAAGAGAAGCATGCGACGAAAGCAGAAATCGGCCACTACAAAAAGGCCGGTACTACTCCTAAGAGAAAAGTGGTAGAATTTGATGGATTTGGAAGCGATGTAAAGTTAGGGGATGTCATTACAGTTGACTTGCTCGAAGCGGATACATTCATCGACATTTCAGGTGTATCAAAGGGACGCGGGTTCCAGGGTGTTGTGAAACGTCACGGCTTCGGCGGTGTCGGACAGAGCACACACGGCCAGCACAACCGCTTGCGCGCACCAGGTTCTATCGGTGCCTCTTCCTATCCTTCCCGCGTATTCAAAGGAATGCGTATGGCAGGTCGTGACGGTGGAAAAACTATAACTGTTCAAAACCTTCAGGTGTTGAAAGTTATTCCGGAGAACAATCTTTTAATTGTAAAGGGTTCTGTCCCCGGAGCCAAAGATTCATACTTAATTATTTTGAAGTAATGGAAATCGCAGTTTTAAACAGAGCAGGTGAAGAGACCGGAAGAAAAGTAGAGCTGAATCCCAGTATTTACTCGGTAGAACCAAATGATCACGCGATTTATCTCGACGTGAAGCAATATCTGGCAAATCAACGCCAGGGTACCCATAAGAGCAAGGAACGCGGTGAAATATCCGGATCAACCAGGAAGCTTAAAAAGCAAAAAGGTACCGGTGGAGCCCGCGCAGGAAGTATCAAATCAGGTACTATCCGTGGTGGAGGCCGTATGTTTGGTCCTCGTCCTAGAAATTATGGATTTAAATTGAACAAGAAACTGAAGGAACTCGCACGTAGATCTGCACTTACTTATAAAGCACAAGGCAGTGATATTATGATTCTTGAGGACTTTTCGATCGACAGCCCCAAAACAAAGGAATTGGTCACACTTCAAAATAATTTGAATATCAGTGATAAAAATTCGTTGATTGTGTTATCTGAAGCAAATAAAAACATATATTTGTCAACCAGAAATTTACAGAACATCGAAGTTG
>CAZDLO010000189.1:0-3760 GCA_964506325.1 uncultured Tangfeifania sp. | reverse complement strand
GTCCTGACAACAAAATTTCGCAGTGGAGGGGCCCTGCCCGCGATGGCATTTATCCGGAGAAAGGGCTGCTGAAAATATGGCCTGCCGAAGGACCCACATTAAAATTAAAAATTGAAACCATCGGCAAAGGATTGTCGCAGCCGGTAGTCTATAAAAATGTAATCTATGTAACAGGTCTTAAATCTGATACACTGGATGTTATTTCGGCCTTCGATTTGAAAGGAAAGCTGCTTTGGGAAAAAACATACAGTCAGGCATGGCCTAAAACATATCCGGAATCGAGGGGAACCCCAACCATCGAAAATGACCGGATTTACCTTGTTGGTGGGATGGGTGACCTGGTTTGCCTGAGTACAAACGGGGGAGAAGAATTCTGGAGAAAAGAACCGCTGAAAGAATTCGAGGGTAAAAATATGTACTGGGGAAATGTGGAGTCGGTACTTTTAACCGACGAGGCTGCTCTATATGTGACTGGCGGCGATAAAACTACCCTTGTAGCTTATCACAAAAAAACGGGTGAATTGCTTTGGAAAAGCAAAAGTATGGGTGGTAACAAATCGTATGCTTCATCATCTTTGGTCGAATGGGCCGGAATGAAAATCGTGCTGGTACAAACTTCCGACGATCTTATCGGGATAGATGCAGCCAACGGGAATTTCCTTTGGAGTTACAACACCATTCAGTTTCATGCTGAAAAGGGGAAGGGCGAAGCGGCAAACACGCCTCTTTTCTACAATGGGGATATTTTTATTACCTATGGCAACCAACAGCCTGCCATGCTATTTCATATTTCGGACGATGGCAAATCGATTTCACTGAAATGGAAAAACGAAGTCCTCGATACGCATCATGGTGGTTTGGTTTTGCTTGACGGGGCAATTTATGGCTCCACGATGCTTGATAATACCAGGGGCAACTGGGCTTCGGTTGATTGGGAAACCGGAAAAACCAACTGGGAGAGAGAATGGTTCACCAAGGGGTCTGTTATTTCGGCCGATGGCATGTTGTACTTTTATGAAGAAAAAGGCGGACATGTTGCCCTGGTACAACCCGATACCGGCGACCTGAAAATAATCAGCACATTCCAGTCCACAGGTGGCCAGGGACCACACTGGGCACACCCTTCAATTTACAATAAAATGTTGCTGATCAGGCATGGAAACGCTTTGATGGTTTACGATATCGGGGATTAATACCTCGCACAGCGAGTGCGGGGTGCACTGTAAAGGATAATTTCACCTTTCTTGGGGTCTCTTTCCCCTGGAAACAGGCAGGACTGTCACTTTGTGCTGTGTCAAATGTTCAGATTCCAGGTTAAAGCTTAGCCAGCGAAGGCAAAATGACCCATTTTTTTAAAGAACCCGCCAATTGAAACCTGCGAGATTGACTTGCTGGCGTTTTTATTATACGCCGGTAAGAGTCCTGGAGTCGGGCAGTATTTTTATTGTTGAAATAAGAACGGAAAAGGAGGCCTTGAAATTACAAGATGCGGAAAGAGGTTGGTTTTTCGTCCATCATTCCAGATCTTGTCTCATTTTTTATAATATTGTCAGCATCTGAAATTTGTCAATATTTTAATATCATTGCCACGAAACTATTGACAAATCACATTTTATGGTTGTCAGGAACTGTTGCTGCGATGCCAGGCTCAATGCCGGGGTGGCTTGCCGGGGATCCAAACAGTAGCTTCGCAGGTTATGTCAGGACTTTTTCGATCATATCATTTCAGGATAAGCAATGAATGTAACCTGAACGCGGACTGAACTTTTTCTTCGATAAAATTTTGTTTTAACAAATTCAGTAGTAATGAAGAAATTATTTTTGCTTGCAGTGTTGCCTTTTATTCAAGCCTTTTCTTTTGTTCTCAATGGTAAGGGGCCTGACCCAGGAGTTGAAACGGACCAATTTTCACCTTTATTTATCAACCTGGTCAGGCTGGACGGTGAATTGGGGCGCAGGATCGATATTACTGTAAACAATAACCTGCTGGTATTGGATACAGACAAGGACTTCCTTCTTCCGTTTGAGGCAAGGAAGGGTTTTGGAAGCGGCTATATTGGGCTTGGCAAGCTGATTGATGCAACGGCTACACTGGCAGCCTACACCAAAAATCCACGGGTCATTGCACTAAAGGAACATTTGGTCAATCATGTACTTGGGCATCAGGAGGCAGACGGCTATGTGGGATTATTCCCTGCATCCAATCGTATGGGCAAATTGTGGGATATTCATGAGGTGCAATATATTGCGTGGGGACTGCTGCGTAATTATGAATTGTTCGGACAGCAGGAATCCCTTACCGGTGCGCAGAAAGTTGCCGACTACCTTATCCTCAACTGGAAGAAGCTACCACCAAACTGGAATGAGGGTGGAGTAGCCCAGCATGTTGCCGTAACAGGACTGGAAAGAACAATGTTAGCCTTGCACCGGGTTACGGGAGAGAAGAAATACCTGGACTTCGTGTGTCAAACACGAAACCTGCCCCAATGGGATTTGCCAATCATATTTGGCAGACGACCAGGGATTGAGGGGCATATGTATGCCTACCTGGCCCGGACCCTTGCCTTGCTGGACTTGTACCGCGAGACTGGTGATCAACAGTTGATGCGGGTGCCATACAGGGCAACGGAATTCATGTTGCACAAGGAAGGGCTGATGCTAACCGGCAGCGGTGGACAGTGGGAAATATGGACAAATGATCAGGATGGACGCGGAGCGCTTGGCGAGACTTGTGCCACCGCTTACCAGCTTCGGATTTATGATGCGATGTTACGTCAAAAAGGGGAGTCGAACTGGGGCGACCTGATGGAACGCACGATATACAACACACTGTTTGCAGCTCAATCGCCAGATGGAAGACAGATCAGGTACTTTGCCCCAACAGAGGGAAAGCGTGAGTACCATCCCGATGACATTTACTGCTGCCCGAACAACTACCGCCGGATAATTGGTGAATTACCAACATTTGTGTACTACACAACCGAAAACGGCGTTGCAGTTAACTTGTACACAGCATCAAGGGCAGAGCTGACAATTCGGAACGGACAAAAATTAGTCCTGCAGCAGGAAACTGCTTACCCTTCAGACGGTAAGGTGAAATTGCAGGTATCTTTGACCAAACCATCGAAGTTTGTGCTTAAACTGAGGATTCCCGGGTGGGCTGCGGAGACAAAGGTTGCGGTAAACGGGCAAAATGTAACCCGGCAAATCAGGTCTGGTGAATTTCTCGAGATTGAACGTGAATGGAAAACAGAGGACGTTGTGACCCTGGATATGCCAATGCCTTTTCGGCTCATCGAAGGCCGCCAACGACAGGCAGGGCGTATTGCCATTATGCGGGGGCCCGTTGTCTACTGCCTGAATCCGTCCCAAAACGAAAAGCTGAAAGGACTGGACGGCATTGAACTGAGCCGGATCATTCTGGATCCGTCCACCATGACACTGATTCCGGACAATACCATACGACCTGACGGTACTGCCTGCAAGGTCAAGGGCTGGAGGGCCTCCTTTGGCATGGCTGTTCCACCACATGAATTCGAATTAACCTTTAGGGAATTTCCTGACCCTGAGGGAAAGCAGACCTACTTTAGCCTGGGTGATTTGAAATCCGCCGTACCGGATGAGCTGTTCCGCTGACACGGCAGATGTTGGATTATTCCGGCATATCCTCCTGGTGCGGATTAACCAATGCCAGGTATTAAATTCATTTTTTCAAATATTCATCAGGTTATTCTGATTTTGCCAATAGTCCATGATATCT
>CAZDLO010000188.1:0-3835 GCA_964506325.1 uncultured Tangfeifania sp. | reverse complement strand
TTGGAAAAAAAGACACCAGGACCCTGAGAGCTCAGGACTTAGTACCATGCGTACTTTACGGAGGAGAAGCTCCTGTTCACTTTTATGCACCGGAAGGTGATTTCCGCAAGATCGTTTACACACCGAAAGTGTACCAGGCAGAATTGAACATCGAAGGAAAAATTTATGCTGCATTTATGCAGGAATTGCAGTTCCACCCTGTGACAGACAAACTGTTACATGTTGACTTTCTGCAGATAAGCGACAAGAAAGCAGTTAAAATTGACTTACCTGTTCGTCTGGACGGATACGCCAAAGGTATTCAGCAAGGAGGACGACTTAAAGCCAACCTGCGCACACTTAAGGTAAAAGGAGTTTTCAAGAACCTGCCTGATGAAATCCTGATTGATGTTACTGAACTGGGTATCAGCGAGAGTATCCGGGTTGGAGATATCAGTACAGAAGGATTTGAAATCATGAACAACAAATCTGTTCCTGTTGCAACTGTTGTCGTAACACGTGCAGCCCGTGCTGCAATGAATGCTCCTGCTGCTTCCGGAAAGAAATAACAGGAACCAACAGTGTCAGCCAGGAACCTAAGCTGATAAAATTATTTGAATGAAGTACCTGATCGTTGGCCTGGGTAACATCGGAAGTGAGTACGACAATACCCGTCACAACATAGGATTTACGATATTGGATGCCCTGGCAAGGGCGTCCAATATCTCTTTTAGCGACAAACGATATGGTTTTGTGGCTGAAATGAAGCATGCATCCAGGACTCTTGTTCTTTTAAAACCAAATACTTACGTCAATTTAAGTGGGAGATCGGTACATTACTGGATGCAAAAAGAAAAGATCCCGTTGGAAAATGTGCTGATATTGGTTGATGACCTTGCCCTACCCCTGGGCAAGATAAGGCTCCGCTCCAAAGGTGGCGATGCCGGTCACAATGGACTAAAAAGCATACAACAGATACTCTGCTCTTCCGAATACAGCAGGCTTCGTTTTGGTATCGGGGACGATTTTCCGCGGGGTTACCAGGTTCAGCATGTATTGGGTAAGTGGTCACGCGAGGAAGAAGAGATCATCAATTCCAAGCTTGAGAGATGCTTTGACATCATCAAATCGTTTGTGACCATCGGTATAGAACTGACAATGACCAAATTCAACAAAGGTGCCTGAAAGAGTTAGGAGTTAGGAGTTAGGAGTTAGGAGTTAGGAATTATGAATTATGAATTATTTGGACAATGGACAACTCATAACTCATAACTCATAACTCATAACTCTGTCTCATGTCTCATGTCTCATGTCTCATGTCTTATCTCTTTTCTCCCTCACCATTCAATCACACGGTCAATATCCCGCCTGTCCTTTTTTGTAGGCCTTCCCGCACCGCGGTCGCGCATAAAAAGTGCCCCTCCATGCTCTTTGTCCAGCTTTTGCAGTTCTTCTGCGGGGGTAAAGTCTTCAAGATAATCAGGCACAAGCTTTGCTCCCACCCTTTTACCCAACAGGGCCAGAATACGGAAGGAATAGGTAACAGGGTTCTTCCTTACAAAAATGGTTTCCCCTGCCTTCACCACCCTTGATGGTTTAACGGCAAAGTTTCCAATGGTAACCTGTCCCTTTTTGCACGCTTCAGTGGCCATGCTGCGTGTGGCATAAACCCTTACCGACCAAAGGTATTTATCAATGCGGATATCTTCTTCCATGAACCAAAAATAGCTAATTTTTCAAAAATTGCACTTTCGTTTTCAGTTTCCTGCCACAGAACCACCAGGACACGAATTACCTGTTTACAGGCCTTCAATCCCTTCCCCATGCCCTTGGCACATTGCCCATTGCTACATGCCCCAAATTGCCCTCACGCTGGTGATAAAATCAACCTGATTAAAAATCCAGTGCCGGAGGGCCGCAGAGTGCAAATCCGCGGCAGCGGCTCATCACGGAAGACCGGGAAATAAACAACTGCTGCCCAACTCCCAACTCCTAACTCCTAATTCATAACTCATAACTCATAATTCATCTCTCATATCTTTTTCCTACTTTTAGCCCATTGTGAACCTGAAATCAATCTACATGAACAAGTTCCGTTTCGGATATATTTTATGGCTGCTGCTCGCTGTTTCAGCCTGTACAACCTACAAGGTTGGGAAATCAGAAAGTGAAAATATTCGCCTTGATTCCCTCATTTCATATCCTGTTTCCGCGAAAATCGAGCATATGATCCTGCCCTACCGGGAAAAAGTCAATCAAGGCATGACGGAGGTACTCTGCAACTCTGCAGAGGCCGTTTACGGAGCCCGGCCTGAAAGTCCGCTGACCAATCTTTTTGCTGATCTCACACTTGAAGAATCGAACCGCTATTGCGCAGAAAAGCATCCGGATATCAGGATGGATCTGTCGATGATCAACCGTGGTGGATTACGCACATCCCTGCCAAAAGGTGAGATCCGGACAATGACAATGTTTGAGATGATGCCTTTCGAGAATGAGGTAGTATTTGTAAAATTAAGTGCAACCGTCATGCTTCAGTTCATCAACCACCTGGCAGCTCGCGGGGGAGAAGGTGTAGGTGGTTTGCGTTTCGGCATAAAAAACAACAAGGCAGTCAATCCTGAGATTGGCGGCAAACCTGTTGACACTTCCCGGAGTTATTGGCTGGTCACCAGTGATTACATCGCCAATGGTGGTGACGGGAGCTAGATATTGTCCAAATCGGAAGAAAGGATCGATACAGGCATCAAAGCAAGGGATATGTTCATCACCTATTTCAGAAGGGTCGGAAAAGAAGGCAAAACAGTAACAGCTAAAACGGACGGGAGGATCTACAATGCAGAATAGAAGAACCTTTATTAGAAAAATTGGAGCAGGGAGCTTAGGTGTATTTGTCCTTAGCGGACCTTTACAGGCTTTTGCCAAAAGTGACTTAGTCCAGCTCACCATCCTTCATACCAATGACTTTCACTCCCACATTGATCCTTTTCCCAAAGATGCACCACGCAACGCAAATGAGGGAGGCATGGCCAAAAGGGCGGCACTGATCAGCAAGATCAGGAGCGAGCAAAAAAATGTGCTGGTATTTGATGCTGGCGATATATTCCAGGGAACACCCTATTTCAATTTCTTCAAGGGAGAACTGGAACTGAAACTGATGACAGAGATGGGCTATGATGCAGCAGCCATCGGGAACCACGATCTTGACAACGGACTGGAAGGACTCGGCAGTCAGTTGAAAAATGCAGGATTCCCTTTTATCAATTCCAACTATGATTTCTCTGAGACCATTCTGGCAGGGAAAATCCTCCCATTCAAAATTTTCAAAAAACAAGGTTTGACGGTGGGTGTCTATGGACTGGGAATCGAGTTAAACGGATTGGTTTCCAAACAGAACTACGGCAAAACCAAATACATGGATCCGCTGGAGCATGCCCTGAGGATGGAGAAATTCCTGAAAACGGAGAAGGAGGCCGACCTGGTAATATGCCTGTCTCACCTGGGATATGCCTACAAGGAGAACAAGATCAGCGATCTGAGGATTGCTGCTGAAACATTTCACACCGACTTAATAATTGGCGGTCATACACATACGTTTTTGAAGAAACCAGACAGTGTCACCAACAAATCAGGACAGACGGTTCTGGTGAACCAGGTTGGTTTTGGCGGACTTATACTCGGAAGAATTGACTATTTCTTTGAAAAGGGGAGCAAACACACGACCACCGACGGTAATCTGCCAGTCAAATAAATTCCGGGCAGGGGGGTCTGACCAACATTGTGAATCAGCTTTCAGGTTGAGTAAGGGCACAAAAAACCGCATTAATTCTAATTGTGTAAAACCCCGAATATACAG
>CAZDLO010000187.1:0-3912 GCA_964506325.1 uncultured Tangfeifania sp. | reverse complement strand
ATTTGCACATTTGCACATTTGCACATTTGCACATTTGCACATTTTCTTACATTCCTCCATTCTCCGTTTTTTCGATACATTTTTTGTGTGCCAACGTAAAATACCCTGTTGCAACTTTAAAAATCTAAAAGTGGAGCGTAACCTAATAAATACAAATGACCGTTTGGGAGAGGTCATAAGCCGGAACATTGATTTGCTTCCTGTTGTGGAAAGATTTGGCATCATTTCCGGAATTGGTCAGGCGACCATAGGCGAAATATGCAAATCCCATGGTGTGGATGCCGGCTTTTTCCTGGCTGTGCTGAACACCTACCATAACCACGACTATTTCCCGGCGGTGGAGAGCATAGACCTTTCCCTGCTGACCGATTTCCTGACGAAAACACACCTCTACCACAAGAAGGTTACCATTCCGCTTCTTCAGGAACTGATGCAGGAGCTGAAAGGAAAACTGCCCGATACCAGGCTGGTGACCACCCTTGAAAAGTACCTGGACCTGTACATATGGAACCTGATGGACCATATTGCCTTTGAGGAGAAACACATTTTCCCGTTGGCCGACCTGTTGACCCGGTCAGGCAGCGAAAGGAAGAGCAACGTCTCCTCCAGGCAGCTGAAAAAACTTTTCGGTCAACATGCCAACGTGGAAACAGAGATAAGCGACCTTATCCTGATCATCATCAGCCATATTCCTGCCGGTGCGGATGTGCAGCTGTTCCATTCCATTTTGCACACCCTTTCCCATTTCGAAAAGGAGCAGGTAGACCATGCACGTTTTGAGGATAAAATTCTCGTTCCCAGGTTATTGGAGCTGGTTCGGGATAAAACCACCGGCAATGGCGGCTAACAGTTGTCTTATCATCCACGAACTCCCCATTGTTCAGATGGGTCTCAGGAGCCTGCTCAATGCCATGAAGATAGAAATCCGTGAAATTGCCGGCGAATGCCCCGATTTAAGGAAATATCCCTTGCAGGAAGGGTTTATCATACTGGCAGATACAAAATATGAGGAGGTTTTCCGGAGGGAGATCAAATTTCTGCGCAAAAACGGTGTTACTGTCATCGGGCTTAATTTTTTTGATACTCAGCAATCTGATTTTCAAATATTTGATGAAGTATTGTCCCCCTTTGACAACCAGAACATCCTGATCGGTAAACTCAGCCGGTTCACCATCGGGGGGAAAACCGAGAATTGTTCCCATCAGCTCTCTGCCAGGGAGATAGAGGTTTTACAGCGGGTGGGGCAGGGCCTCAGCAACAAGGAGATTTCCGAAAAACTGTTTATCAGCATCCATACGGTGATAACCCACCGCAAGCACATCACGGCCAAGCTGGGCATAAAGTCCATTTCCGGTTTGACCCTTTATGCCTCGCTGAACAACCTGGTCGACTAATCTTTAAAATACCAACAAATGGTGATTGTGTGCAGCACTGGAATATCCTTCTTTTGACTGTAAACAAAACCATTTATAATGTACAAAATAAAATCAGTTCATTTTGCACTTTTACTGCTTTCCCTGGCAGTTTTTTCAAAACGCAGCCATGCCCAGGACCGGATTTTCACCTATGCCTACCAGAGCAATGTGCTGAACAAAGGACAGCGGGAACTGGAGGTCTGGAACACCATGCGACTTGGAAAGCTGGATTATTTCTCCAGGCTGGATAACCGTACCGAGTTTGAAATCGGGCTTGGAGGTAACCTGCAGACCTCCTTTTACCTGAACCTGACGGCGAAAACAAAAACCACCGGTGCGGGTGTGGCGAAATCCATGGAAACGGAAAACGAAATCAGTTTTTCGAACGAATGGAAACTAAAACTCCTCGATCCTGTTGCCAACCCTTTCGGTCTTGCCCTGTATGCTGAATATGGGTTGGGAAGCAATGAGTATGAGCTGGAAGGCAAGATCATCATCGACAAAAAAATCGACAATTTTACCCTTGCCGGCAATTTTACTTACGAGGCGGAGTATGCCCCTGTATACACCGGCGGGAAGCTGAGTTATGACAAAGAGGGGAAGGTTGACTACCACCTTTCTTTAGGTTATTCACTTTCACCACGGTTCCACCTTACACAGGAGAATAACATCCGGAGCGTTTACGTGGGGGGGAATCCTGAACATTCTGCCCTCTATTCCGGTCTGGGCTTCTCTTTTGTCCGCGAAAATTTCTGGATCAACTGTACTGCCATGCCCCAGGTAAAATCATTCAAAGGTTCTGACGGCAACAATTTAAATCTCAATGAATTTGAAAAAGTACAATTCAGGCTCCTGTTCTCCTATGCTTTCTAAGGGCAGGAAAATCGCCTGTTTCTCCATATTCCTTGTTGTGGTGTTAATTGCCTGCAAAACTGCATTGTACATTCCCGGGGAAATCCCCGGGACAACCATGGAGGAGGTCAGGGAGCTGAGCCTTGGCAGGGCCGCTTACATCGGCAAATGCTCATCCTGCCATACCCTTTACCGGCCCGAAAAATATACTCCGGCCGAATGGCAATCTCAGGTTGTGAGAATGTCCGCCAGATCCAAACTTACCAAAGAGGAGGAAGTTCAGGTTGTGAAATACCTGAGCCGTGGCAGATGACGGAGAACGGAAACCGGACGACAGCCCCCACTCATAATTCATAATTCATCACTCATAACTCATAATTCTTTTTCAAAACGATCTCCTCCAGCGATCGTTTTGGTACATGGTGGACCCGGTTTTCGTCGCGCCAGTACTTCACGTCATTGTTTTTCATCTCCTCCAGGACCACGGTCTCCTTGGGTTTGCCGAGGGCGATTACCTGTATGATCGGAAGATGTTCGGCCAAATTCAGCAATTCGGCAAGTTTCACCCTGTTGACAGAATAGATCATGCAACCGCCGTAGCCGGCTTCAGCGGCACCCAGCAGAATACTTTGGGCCGCTATCCCGTCGTCACAGTGATAATTTGGGGATATGCGGGTGTCGTGCAGCATGATGATGTAGGCTGAAGGTCTTTCTCCCTCCTCCGGACCGGGCCAGTCGGCAAGGTAACCTGCCCAGGCCAGGTTTTCAAAGATCCGGGCGTTCAGGGTTTCTTCCGTACTGAGTAGGTATTTCAATGGCTGGATATTCCTGGCGGAAGCAGAATTGCGGGCCAGATCGATCCAATCGGTCATTTGGGATGAGGTAATCCGTTCTTCCTGGAAAAATCGCCGGTAACTTCGGTTTCTGAGAATCAGGTCTTTTAGCATAGCTGGAAGGTTTTATTTCGGGTGATAGAAATTGGCAGGAAACACGGAGAACCGAAAACGCCAAACTGCTGCCCCCACTCATAACTCATAACTCATGTCTCATGTCTTATGTCTTATGTCTTATGTCTCATGTCTCCCTCCCTGGTTTCTTTTTGCCTGACATCAGTACAATGATGATCCCTGTCAGCGGACTGAGCAGCAGCGACAGGATGAACGGGATCCAGAAACCGGCTTTGGTCGATTTTCCGACCAAACCCACCAGGATGGAGCCGCCCACCCATGGCAATAAAAACAAAAAAAGGTCCATGTTGCGAGAATTGGGTGAATATCAAAACTAGCAAATATTTCTGTTATGTGATAAATGGAGACCGGAAAACGAACAACTGCCGCCCTCACTCATAACTCATAATTCATAACTCATAATTCATTACTCATGTCTCATGTCTTATCTCTCATCTCTTTTTTCCATCCCTTTTTGTCGTCACAAAAAGGAACCAAAAAAGACTTAACAAAAAGAACTTGCTCCGCCTGCGGCTTCGCGCGGACAGCTTTTTGTCTCAATGGAAGGGTTTATTTACGCTTCGCGGTGCTGTGTCAGGATCCGGGTCCTGTTTTCCTTCACAGGGCGTTGCCCTGTGCTGAGATCTTACGGCCCTTCAGGCCTCAGGACTGCTGCAGCATCCATTGGCAGAATGCAT
>CAZDLO010000186.1:0-3919 GCA_964506325.1 uncultured Tangfeifania sp. | reverse complement strand
GGGTCGTAGGAATTTGCATTACTGGGCCCACCCTCAGAAAATCAAGCGTTTACAAACATTTTGTAGGCGCTTTTTTTATGAGGCCTTGCACACAATTTGCACACAACTATTGGCACAAACTACCATCTTCAAACAGACTTTAAATTGTTCCTTTCTGGAAGCGCCGGACAAAAATACACCTTCCGCCGGGGCTAATTAAACCATCCTTGTTGGATATATGTTATTTAATTTGAGATAATTAACATATGGCGGCTGTAAACGGTGCAGCGTGGTCAATTTAGCCGGCGCATCCACCTTACCAAACGGATGGTTACTGCCATTATATTGGGAAATGTTGGATGTTTTTTTGATTGATATACTTGTGCCTTAAGGTCGCGAACACCTTGCTGCGCTCTGTTTATCGAAGCAAAAGGCCCATCTGTGCCAGCAGCATTGGGTTCAGCGAGTGTTCCGGACCAGTTATCGTTACCTCTTGGGGAAACGTAAAAGTCACCTTTTGCTTTTGTTGCATCAAAAGTATAAATTGATTCACTGCGCATCAATGTGCCATCCCGAAGTTGAGCTGATAGTGATAATGTTTTTAAGATCAGCGTCAAAAGCAAAGTTGTCTAGCTCATTTTTTAAATTATTTTACGGACATAATCTTCATGTTAATGGAGTATGGAGTTATATCGAGCGGTTGATCGTGCGAGTTATTTATCCGCAGGCAGGTATCCCAATTTCCGCCTACATTTGGGACTTTTAATAAAACAGTGTTCTTACCCTTATTTAATTTAACCACAAATACATCTTCATCAAGCTTTAATGCACGGCCAACATCCAAATTTGAATGTACCCGGTACTTGTTTACCCAGCAAACAACACCATCATTGCTGCCGATTTTAAATACAAAGTCACTTGGTTCCGGTAATGATATTTCGGTGTATGCGTAGGCAACGCCCTGGCGATTACCAAACATATTTCCCAATGGGACAATACCGTGTATACTTAGAGGCTGAACAAACTGCCAGCGTACATTCCCTTTTCCCAATAGATGATTTGCTGAAGACTTCATGCCTTCGTCCGGATAAATCCTGATGGTGTCTGATGGCGCACGCTCTTTGGAGAACGGACCTGCAACCCACCACTGTGACACATAACCATTTAGCATGGCAATATTTTGATAAACAGTTGATACCTGAGGTTTGTTTTTTTGTATCCAGTCGATGATCTGGGTTACGGTCTCCATATTGGCTGATTTGGTCAGAGTCTGCAGCAAATCAGTTATATCCTCCCTGATTAGCTGATCCTGATGGCGTAATAGTATCTTTAGAATTGTCGTGGCGGCGATTTCAGACAATCCTTCGTTTTTAAGGTATGGCCGGATAAAGCATAATGATTCTGTCGTACCTGCCACCTCTAATTTCTTTAAAGAATTACGTGCTTCGAAATAACCAGGATCTTTACTAAGAATCAGGTGATAATATTCTCTCGCAACAAGATTCTTGCCTGATTCGAGGTATTTATCGGCAACAGAGCTGTAGCTGGACAGGAGTGCCTGACGCACAGGAATTGATTTACTATTTAGGGTATCCTGAAATAATTCAAGTTGGTTGGTCGATTTTTCATATCCGAGCATAGACAGGGCAGCTACTTTAAGGGATTCATCCTTCCCATTTATTGCAACGAGCAACAAGGGATGGGCGAACCGCATATCCGATTGAGCGATAGATCTCAGCAGTTGAATTTTTTTCCTGGTATCGTTTGTCCTGAGATAACGTTCGACCATTTCAGCCATGATCTTTTCTGTTGGGGGCTGTGACAATAAAAGTAAGAGATTTTTTCTGGTCAAATCATTTTCCCTGCGATTCATATCTTCCAATAAATAATGAAGCTGAAGCATTATGCGGGTATCATAAACAGTACAATTGATCCAATCTTCCATCGCTTTACCCTCCTGAATACGCCACCAGGTCGAATAACGGCCATCGTAGCGTTTTTGTATCACAGTCATATTATTCCCCAGAGAAATAGCTTTAGCAAGATAGAGATCCTCGCCGGTCGCATTGTAAATTGCCTGATAAGCAGCGATTAATTTTGAGGCGCTGGCATCGACGGCTTCAAAAAATCGATACTGCTCCACAACACATGGTGTCAGCCAGTTAAAGGAATTACTCTGATCTGCAAGAGGCCGTTCCCAAATGACAAACTGGTCTTCGGCAAATCGGGCCAGTTCTTTAGCTATCTCAATATTTTTGCTATTCCGGCGCATGGGATCCAGAATATAAATCGCATAGGAACATGCCTGGTGTTTGGTCATGTTCTGGTAAGGACCCTGAAGAATGATATCTTCATATTGACCTTCCCAATTAAATGTTTTTAGTGGATTCTGAGAAATCCATTCCAACGCCTTGTTTCTGGATGTCTGAAACTGATTCTGGGCGTATTGATCAATCAGACGATCAAATAATTCAACAATATCGATGGGAATGGTTTCATTAGGATCGACAGGTTCTCCGGAATTTATATATAATTTCAATTTCCATGTTCCGTTTGGCAACTGCAGTTTCAAATAAGTCTCAGCGATTCGTATTGCCGCCAAATAGTATTTTTCATCCCGGGTCGCGTCAAATAAATTCAAATACATTTTGGCTGCTTCCGTGGGGCAGTTTAACATGATCTGACCGTTAAACCAGGCGGCAGAGAGTTTATCGCCCCGGTAAGTTGGTGGGAAATAAGCTAACGGAGCCTCAGCCGATTCACTAATCCGGATCAGATAATCCGCTGCACGCTTAGCTATAATCATCGCCTGAAGAGAATCTAAGGATTCGAGCCCGGCATAAAGAATCATACCCTCTGTCACACCGGCCAATAGTTTCGAAGCGTAGCAATATAATTCAAACGAGTCATCAGGTTCCCCTGATTTTAGCCAGTGTTGAACATGCTTCAGGTGAAACAGGTTTTTCAGAGCAAGTTTGGCGCTTTCCTCGTAAGACAGAACCGGACTCTGATATGGACCATTGAATGGAGCGGCTTTGTAAAACTGTCTTGTCCCGGAGACTCCAATGACTTTATCATTTTCATCAAGAGCCTCTACCAGGAGTTTTACTTTTCCTACCGGAATTTTTAGCCATATCGGAGATAAAAGATCCTGTGGTTTTTCAGAAATAAACGTGTAGTTTTTCCCATCTGTTTCAGAACAGGCAGAAAATTTATATGACTTTGCATTCTCCAGGTCATTAAACTCAAATGAAGGAACATGGATAAATCTCCTTGCCAGACCATTCCAGTAGGGTTGTTCACCTCTTATTCCAGGTCTCACAGGAACCAGGGTCTCTTGTATCGCCTGTTCAGAATAGGTGCTTTCCTCTTTATTATTGGTGCATGAAATATTGAGGAAAACAAATCCCAGGATTAATAGAATCACATCTTTTAAAATCATACTCTTTTTATTCACAGTCTGACAGGATTACCATCTGGATAAATGTAGGGATTAGGAATTACAAGAATATATTTTCTAATATCGGTAAGGTAATTCGCGAAACATTCCTTTTGGAATTTCAATATTTCCTTTTCATTTTGGTTCATAATCGTATAACGGGTTAATGGTTGGGCTAAATTAATTTAGGCTTTGATTTGAAGCAATTTTTTATCGTTACATCATTCCGCAACTCAGCGAAGGGTGGGATTTTAACTGATTTTCTTTTTCACGCCAGGAACACGCCAGGATTTGGGGGGTTTAGGAGGTTTTGCGCTGATAAAACCAGCGGGGAAGTTCGTTAATTTTTAAAATGGATGAATTCAAATTTTTAATCATTGGCAGATGTTTTGAAGCAATGCTTACGAAAAAGAATACCTAAATTTATAACTTATTTTATTCTAATTAATTGGAATAGATCATTTATAATTTTTCAATATGAAGAGATATGTCAGGATCATT
>CAZDLO010000185.1:0-4125 GCA_964506325.1 uncultured Tangfeifania sp. | reverse complement strand
AAAAGGCAATCCGAAAATTGCCTTTTGAGGTTGTTCGCTTATTTACGAAGATTCAGTTCCTTGATGATTGCACGATATCGCGCGATATCCTTGCGCTTGAGATAGTCGAGCAGGGAGCGGCGCTTACCAACCATTGAAATCAGTGCACGTTGTGTGCTGAAATCTTTTTTATTGGATTTCAAATGCTCTGTAAGGTGGTTGATACGGTGTGAAAAAAGGGCGATCTGTCCTTCTGAGGTCCCTGTATCGGTAGCACTTTTGCCAAACTTTTCAAAAAATGACCTTTTAATCTCTGGATTCAAATACATAACAAATTGTTTATCAATTATACAATGGCCGCACAGCAGGATTCGTGTTCGATCACAACCGATCGGCATTAATTAGGGGGCAAAAGTAAGGAAAAATCCGGACACTTGCAAGTGGCTTTCAATCTTTTAACCGGAATTCTAAAATGAAGTCTGAATCAAAGCCAGGCCATCAGTTTTTTAATTTCTGCCAGGCAGAAAAATAATTACCCTGAATGGGGAACGTTCTCTTTGCACTTATTTCACCGGCTGCCCAAACCATCCGGTGGACCTTTGCCATCCTGACTTTCTGCTTACTGATTGTGCATGACAACTTTCTGACCTATAGTGCATTCCAGGCATCTCTGAAGCTCACAATACTCATGATGCAAATGAATAAGGGCCTGCGATTCAAGTGCATTGCATGCCCTTATTCCAGAGGATTCCCAATGACGCAGAATTGTGTTGTCCTCCGGCGGAAGATCTTCCATCAATTTAAGTGCCCTGTCTTTCAAATCCTGCTTGCCGTGTTGTTCGCCATAAAGGAAAAGAAAGGGAACAACCACATTGATCAGAATAAGCTGAAAAGACTCCTCTCCCATCCTTTTTCGTTGATCCGGCGATAATTTCTTAAAAGTAAAGTGATTGTCCCAGAATTGTGAGGTCTCAGACCTGAACAGCTCCCTGTATTCTGAAACATCCGTCGAATGAAGGATCAAAGAGAACAGCGAATCCGGCCGGTGCAGTATACCTGCAAGTTGTGCCATGCGTACCGTTGGGAAGTTCAGCGGATGCATCCTCATGAATTTCCACAGGAATCGGGAGATTGGCTTCAACGCATATTTGGCGGCAAGAAATTTATACTCCCTGAGCAGGGTCAAAGGATATTCCTCCGCCAGGTCCGGTGAATTCAGAAATCCGGCCTGGCCAAACAAAAGAGCTTCAAGCTGAAAGAGTGAATTGTGATGACGCTTCAAAGTAGTCAAAGGCAATGAACGCGCCAGCATCTCAAAGGGATCTCCATTCTGACGATATCCTAAACTTCTGCACAAAAGGCGGTAGAATGTTTCACTCCAGTCATTTTTTGAATTATCAAGTTGCTCCCTTGCTTTACCTATTTTATGCTGAATTCGCTCTATTGCCAGGCCGTTGAGAAAAAACCTGATTCTAAAGGGATCTATTTTATTCAGATGGGATGCACAATTGACCCAATCGTGCTGGCATATCAAATCCTTGTAATTGTATTCCATCCGTGCGGACCAGCCAATCACCATTGCAGGTATAAATGAACCCGCATCATTTTTAACAGGTTCATCATTTTCAGCTACAACATGCAGGATTGTATTCCTGTACTGTGGATCCAGATGATGCCTGTGCCGGTTCCAGTCTGAAGCACGGAAATGGATTTCCACATTACCTGCCCAAAGGGTTTTGCCAATCCGGATGCGGGCATCAAAGAAATCCGGACCGGCGTGAATATTGTACCTCCCGGTATTGACAATCTCAACCGGCTCGCCTTCGGCAGTGAACGTGTTCTCCGGTTCAAACAATCTGTGTTTCCAAATAAAATGCAGGAATTCTTCCTTCATCATCAGTAATTCTTCAAGGAATATTATTAGCTCACCAATCGGCTTTAACGGCCTTCCCGGTAAACAGGAGACTCGTGGCAGCTCCTAAGCCAACAGTTCTGCAAACCTTGGAAACCCTCTTTCCGCCTGGTCTTCACCCCAAGGGATTGGATTTACAGTTTCCCGTTCACGGATAATCCGACCGTAATACATAAGTTACGGCATTTCAGCAAGGATCAAGAGAAATCAGGAAGAAATAATTGGGAAGGTATTGTTTACCGGAGAGATTCTGAATTCCATCCGGACAGTATACTGTGTTTCTATTCGGCTATTTTACGGAGAAGGGTCATTCCGTCACGCAGAGGCAGGATGGTTGCCTCAACACGGGGATCATTTTTCACAAAGTCATTGAAAGCCATTATGGCAGCTGTCTGTTCATCATTTGCCTGGATTTTGCCAACCACTTTACCACCCCAAAGAGTATTGTCCGCAATTATCAGTCCTCCCACTGAAATCCTTGGAAATATGGCCCTGTAATTTGACAGGTACTGTCGCTTATCTGCGTCAATGAAAACAAGTTCAAATCTTTCATCCAGCTGTGGCAGAACCTCTTCAGCATCTCCAATAATCTGGACAATGCGGTCCTGAAGGCCGGCTTCGGTAAAATACCGGGCAGCAAACTGCTCCAGCTCATCATTTATTTCAATGGTGTATAGCAGTCCGCCGGAAGCGAGTCCCCTGGCAAGACAGATCGCTGAATAACCGGTGTATGTTCCTATTTCAAGTATTCTGGCGGGTGCCATAAGCCGGCTTAAAAGGGTAAGAATGCTCCCCTGCAGATGACCTGAGCACATCCGTCCATTAACAAGTCTCAGGTGAGTTTCACGGTACAACCGCTTCAGCAACGGATCTTCTTCCGTTGAATGTGATAAAATGTAATTTTCAAGCAGCTGGTCGGTTTTCATTACTGGTAGATAAGAGTCGACAAATTCCCGGGTTCAAGGATTTTGTTGGCAATTTCCATCAACTGGGAAGCCGTAATTTCACTGATCTTCCTGTTTATTTCCCCAAGGCTCTCCACTTTGTTGAAAACCAGCATACTCTTCCCGATTGCAAGCATAAGATCTTCATGATTCTCCTGTGACATGGCTAGTTGCCCGATCAATTGCTTTCTTGCTTTGCTCAGTTGCAGGGTGCCCAGTGCCTTGTTCTGAAGCAGGCCTATTTCGCGGTTTATGAGTGTTTGTGCCCTTTCCAGGTTCTCCGGATCAGTACCAAAGTAAATGGTCAGCGTTCCTGAATCTGTATATGCAGTATAGGAGGATTCCAGGTTATAGGCGATCCCGTTCCGCTCACGAAGGCTAAGGTTCAACCGGGAATTTCCGGACTGCCCGCCAAGAATGCTGTTCAGAAGTACCAGTTTGAGCCTGTCCGGATGATACATATCAAAAGCTTCTCCACCAAGAATGCAATGTGCCTGAAACGTTCCCTTTTCAACTTTCTTCTCCCTGGGCGTATATCCGGAAAACACGGTTCTCACACTTGTCCGTATACTGCCGGGATACCTGGAGAAATAGCGTTGTGCCAGTTGAAAGAATCTCCTGGAGGAAATATTCCCGACCGAACAGATTACCATCTGGTCGGTATGGTAGTTTCCATCCATGAACCGGCGGATATCTGAGGACCGGAAACTCCTTACCCGTTCAGGCGTTCCGAGGATGCTCCTCCCCATTGGATGCCCCTCGAAGACCAGTTCCTCAAACTCATCGAAAATCAATTCTGAAGGTGTATCGTTGTATGAATTGATCTCGTCAACGATGACCTCCTGCTCTTTTTTTAACTCCCTGTCAGGAAAAATACTGTCTATCAGGATATCACTGAATAACTCGACAGTCCTTTCATAATATTCGCACAGGAATGAGGCATGAATGGCGGTTTCCTCCTTTGAAGTATAGGCATTCATTTCGCCACCGACATCTTCCAGCCGGCTGATTATATGGTAAGCCTTGCGCCTGACTGTGCCCTTGAAAATGGTGTGCTCAATGAAATGGGCCATCCCATGCTCTTCAGGCAATTCATCACGTGAGCCAGTGTTGATTACAACACCGCAGTGAGCAACAGGGGAATCGACGGAGGCATGTATCAGCCGGATCCCGTTGGGTAATGTCATTGAGGAATATTCCATACTTAACTGTCAGGTCGGCAAAGATAGATAAATAAAGAGAAAGGGTAAAGATTGCTCTTTACCCTTTCGTGGTGCCACCAAGAATCGA
>CAZDLO010000184.1:0-4157 GCA_964506325.1 uncultured Tangfeifania sp. | reverse complement strand
CATTAGTGTCCCAATTTTAATGGGACACTAATGCACAGTCTTCAAAACTAAACATTTAATTGTACATAATGAGGTAATATTAAAGACTCAATTCTTTAAAAAATTAATCAGGCAATTTAATCGGATTCAGCCGAGACAAAACACGCCAAACTTACGACCAACTTATCCTATTTGAAAATGCACCAAAGAAACAATGAACATTAATTACCTAATTACCATTACAGTTGCCAGGAACTCTTATGTTTCAGATAATCAAAGCCTAAATACATGTGCAATATACACAAAACAATATACTATGCTGTCATCCGGTTTTTTAACGTAAGATCTGAAGGGTCCAACGATAATTCATTTTTCGGGAAAGTTAACATAGTATTATGATTTGTCAAAATGGGTGAAATACATAATGAAAATTCAGTAGAAGCATCATCTTTACAAATGGCGATAAGGAGCTTTTCAGTGAAACCATTTAATCACTAACATAAATTTTAAAATGTGAAAAGTATCGCATATTTTTAAGGATTCAATTGTCCCCTAAATTTTGATATCAAATACAGCTAACAATACCACTTATTCAGGATTTTTTTACAAATGGGATGAAAGAAAGAGGCAGTGTTGCAAAGATGTCAGACCAGTAATGAAACAATTAATAACTTAGCCGGATCAAAAATTGGAATTTTAACATTGCTTGGGATACCAATGGATATAAATATTGCAAATTTTTGGTAACATATATTGATATTTCATATCGGACTTTAAACTTGAACAAACCATTGAATCCCTGGTGGTATACTTTCAAAAACAAAACAGGTAAACCCGTGTCTATCTTTCGTTAAAGCCAATGACGGCATCGCTTGATAGACAAAATATTCAGGGATTGGATTTCGAAAACAGTCAGTCTCATGCCTGTGATACACCCTGGTTTCCAAATAAGATCCTGGCTTCAACCAATAAAATCGATGATTCACTTTTATGATCAGATTCTTTTTTTCGTTCCCGCAATTTTTAAGGCTTTTTTTTAGTCTGCTTTACCTGGCTGTTGTTCTGGTCCTTACTTTTTTGCCCTCAAAATCAATACCGCAGTGGGACTTGTTTCCGGGGTTCGACAAGTTGGTACATGTTTGCATGTACTTCGGTGTTACAATAATGGCATCCTGGACTTTTCACGCAGAAGAAAAGCTGAAACGGATCATTTACATTGTGCTTCTTGCTACGCTATGGGGATTACTGATGGAATTTATGCAGCTTTTCATGGATGCCGGACGTGCCTTTGAATGGATGGACGAGCTTTCCAATTCGGCCGGAGTAGTAACAGGGGCGGTGTTGTATGCCTGGATGGGAATTCACCATGCAAGAATTGCCGGAAAAAAGACCTCCTAAAGCTTTAAAGAACTCGTAGTAACCCTTCTGAGAACGAATTGTCCTGAACAAATTCTTCAGCCAGGATGAGAGATCAATTGCATCGGAACATCGCTATTTAATTGAATACCGTATCAAGGATATGCTTTCCCTGGTTTAACCTTTCCCCCAATGATTTGCTAATTTTCCACCAGGAGAACAGGCTAAAATCCTAAATATTTTCCAACTATTGACCTGTCAGAAAACTTTAAAACATTCACCGGTAACCGAAAATAGCCTTGACCTGCACCCCCCAACATTGCACCTTCAAAAAGTTCATGGTACTAATTTTAACATAATGATATTTATTTGTCATTATTATGTATATTAGTCCTAACTAAAAAATCTAAAACCCTTCCGGTTAAACTTAAAGATATTGCTTGCTCGCCCATTTGATGTTATTGCAGAATTGTTGCTGCCCGGGAGACCAATCGATGTAATTCTTTAGTGAAAACGGACATATATCAATTACTGTATATTTAATCTGAGGAACGTTATGAAAAAACTATTGTTTTTATTGGTCATTCTATTATCCTTTTCCATCATTAATTTGAAAGCACAGGTAAATGATGTAGGGGAAAAAATTGAGAACAGTACGGAAAACCACGTAAACAGCAATATTGACCAGGGAATAGAGAAAGGACTTAACTCGATTGAGAACGGTGTCAAAGGAATCTTTAAAAAGAAGAAAGCAGCCGAACCGGAGAAAATAGAAGAGAAACCGCAAGAGCCAAAACCACAGGAAACTGAACCGGCTGTCAGTCCTCAAACCAACAAAACTCCTTCTTTGCAGGCCTATTCAAAGTTTGATTTCATACCTGGTGAAAAAGTGATTTTTTACGATGATTTCAGCCAGGATAAAACTGGAGATTTTCCAGCATTGTGGTTCTCAAATGGATCCGGCGAAGTAGTTACGCTCAACAACTATCCCGGAAATTGGATGCAAATAACCGCCAATGGATGCTACTATCCGGATCGTGATCTTCAGACAACAGAGAATTTCACGGTAGAATTTGATCTGATTCCAGGTGCCGAAAGTTTTGAAATTGGTTTCTACCTGGTTGCTGGCGATATCAAAAATCCGATGGAGGGAGGAGCAATTCCGGGGAAAGCAGGAGTGAAAACCACCATTACCAATCACACAGTATATTTCAGTGGCTATGCAAATGGAGACTATACCCTGGACGGAAATAAGGAGGTACAGCTTAACGGCACCGAAAAGATGCACTTATCCTACTGGGTTCAAAAACAGCGCTTACGCATTTATATCAATGAAGCAAAGGTAATAGATGCACCACGTCTTATGCCTGTTGGGTATAAATACAACATGTTACGTTTTGAGATGGGTTCAGAATCGAAGCCCTTTATCGCCAACTTCAGGGTTGCTGCCGGTTTACCAGACACACGCAACAAACTTATTACTGAAGGCAAACTGGTTACTTACGGGATATATTTTGATGTAAATTCAGATAAGCTCAAGCCAGAGTCGTATGGTACTTTAAAAGAAATTGCAGGCATTCTGAATGAAGTCCCGGATGTTCGGGTAAAGATTTTCGGGCATACTGATTCGGATGGTGATGAAGCAAAAAACCTTGATCTGTCCAAACGGCGCTCGGCATCCGTCAAAACTGAGTTGTCGAAATCGTTCGGTGTTAATGCTGACAGACTTGAAACGGATGGTATGGGAGAAACCAAACCAGTTGCTGCAAATGATACTCCAGTAAACAAAGCACTTAACCGAAGGGTTGAGTTCATTAAATTGTAACAAACAAATAGAAATATCCTAATAATGCATTGAATACCTGCATTTTGTCTTAACTGAAATATTTCAACAACAGGCAAAATCATTCTAATACCCATCAAAAATTGCCCATAGATCGTTAGTTAACTTAATTTATTCTTCCTAAAATGAAAAAAACATTGTTGATAACAGTAATTATTTTCAGTGTCATGGTTCTTAAGGCTCAGGAAACATTTTTCCCAACCAAAGAAGGAACTGTTCTGACCTACAAATCATTCGACAAAAAAGAGAATGTCACCAACATGTTAAAATATACGATAAAACATGTAACCATCCAGGGGAAAAACATAGACATCACCTACCTGTGCGAATCAATTGACCCCAAAGACAAACTGGTTTTTAAAGAAGAAATTACGATCCACCAGAAAGACGATAAAATCTATATCGACATGGGAAATTTCATCAACAAAGCTGCCTTTCAGCAAAATGGTGAGATACCTGCCGAAGTGGAAATAACGGGAAACAATATGGAGCTGCCGCTGAATCCCCAGCCAGGCGAATCCTTGCCGGATGCCAACATTGAAATGGCACTGAAAATGGGGTTTGTAAAAATGAAGATGTCGGCTACAATAACCAACCGGAAATCAGAATCAATTGAGGATATCACAGTGAAAGGTGGCACCTTCAAATGTTACAAATTCTCTGGCGAAGTCAATACAGTGGCCATGGGTATCAAAGTCAATGCAAAAAGCGCGGAATGGTATGCCAAAGGAATTGGAACCGTTAAAATGGAGAGTTACGACAAAAAAGGCAACCTGCAATCACGAACTGAACTGATTGAGGTGAGCCACTGACCTTTAAACCACGCAAAAGATGCAAAAAAATTATCCGGTAAAACTCTGTTTCACAAAGTTTTACCGGAGTTTTTTTGTATGCCGGGGAAAAGAATCAAACAGATTGATACCATACCCCCGATAAAACATATTAATACCACAGAATATCGACAAATGCAGGCATCCTG
>CAZDLO010000183.1:0-4183 GCA_964506325.1 uncultured Tangfeifania sp. | reverse complement strand
CGGTAAAACATGCTTTACAGCAATGATAGCCCGGATATGGGATCACTATGACTGGTGATGGGTTCAAATTAGCCTCTTCAGGCAAAACAATTAACAAATGAAGTTTTTCAGCCTTTTACTCGGATTGACGATTCTGGCAGGTGGATGCCGGTTTTTTAAAGGGGATTCTTATCGAAACACTACTGTTTCAGGGTCTGTGAATATCGCTGTTGATGAGACTTTTCGACCGGTGATGGAGGCTGAAGTTGAAATGTTCAGGGCCATTTACGGATTTGCCGACATCAAGGCTGGCTATCTGCCTGAAAATGAATTATTCAAACTCCTCCTTGAGGACAGTGTTCAGCTGGTAATTGCTTCCCGCCGGCTTAGACCTGACGAGATCTCATTGATTCACCAGCGAAAACTTTATCCGAAAGAGCTTAAAGTAGCCACAGATGCCATCGCACTGATCGTACATCCATCCTGCAGTGATTCCATTTTATCCATGAAACAGGTAAGGGATATCCTAACCGGGAAAATCAGCAACTGGAACGAGTTGAATCCCATGTCACCCTCCATGCCGATTAAAGTTCTGTTCGACCACGAAAAATCGGGCATTGTAAGTTTCATGGCCGACTCCATCTGCAAAGGAAGCTTCTCCACACGAAATGCGGCTGCGGTGGAACGCAACACAGATGTCATTGATTATACAGCTTCCCATCCCGGTGTCATTGGATTTATCGGTACCAGCTGGATCAGCAACAGGAACGATTCTTTGCATTTGTCTTTTCACAAAAAAATCAGGGTAATGGCGCTTAGCACCGCAGCGACGCCAACCCCTGAAAACAGTTACAAACCTTACCAGGCCTACCTTCCGGATAACAGGTACCCGTTAACCAGGTCGGTATACATGATCAATACGGAACCCCGGAGTGGTTTATGCACCGGCTTTGTCTCATTTGTTGCCAGTGACAAGGGTCAGCGAATCATACTGAAATCAGGCATACTTCCAGCAGTTGCCCCTGCCAGGCTGGTAAACGTAAGACCAGATATCTGATGACGAGGTTAAATTTCGGCAACCAGGAAAGCACAGAAAAATAGTCCCGGCGTTTCCGGCAGGATGGTGTGAGTTGAAAATTTTGTTTTAAATTCAGATCTTAAATCTTCCGGAATTGTTCCGTGTATAAAAAGGTTCCAGACATGAGGTACTGCTTTACAATTATTGTTTTCCTGCTGTTCTCCATGTTTACTGCGATGTCGCAGGTCAGTACAATGCAAGGACCTGGCTATCTCCTTGAGGAGCAATATGGCAGGGCCAAAACCTGGTTCCTGGAAAAGCTGAAGGAGTCGCCCGGTGATGTTCATGCCCTGGTTGGATTGGGCGATACCTATTTGGGTTTGAACAACCCCGACAGTGCCAGGATAGCTTTTCAAAAAGCTGCCTCCCTTAATCCCGGAAATCCATCTGCCTGGACAGGCTTGGGAAAAGTTGCCCTGTTGAAAAACGATCTCAGGGGTGAGTCCGAATATTTCGACCGCGCCAGGAGGGCAGGCAGGGCAAGTGCAGAAGTTTGCAGCGACATTGCCGAGGCATGTATCAGTTATACAAAAAAGGACACATCGGTTGCTTTGTTATACCAGAACCTGGGATTAAGTTTAAATCCCAAACTTGCAGCACTTCATCTCTCCTCAGGCAACCTGGCTATGGTTAAAAGAAAATACGGCGAAGCAGTCAATGCTTATGAAAGGGCCATTTTTTTTGATCCAGAATCAGCCCTGGCCTACCGCAGACTTGGCAGCGCCCTGTCGCTGCTTCGAAATTACAAAGATGCACTGAATGCCTTTAATAAGTCAGTGGGGATCAATCCTGCCCAGATCCTGGTGTACAGGGATCTCGGAAACCTGAACTACTCTGCCGGCAAATATCCTGAAGCAGCGGCTGCTTTCCGTTTATACATGTCCAGAGCCGAGATCAGCGCGGATGACAAGGAACAATACGCCATTCTACTTTTTTTCAACAAAAGATATGTGGAAGCATCCGGCCTGCTGGAGGAGGTTCTTTCTGCAAACAGGAATGAATCCGTCTTGTTGCGGCTGGATGGATACATTGCCTGTGAAACCGGAGATTACCTGAAAGGATTGGAAAGCATGCGTAAATTCTTCTCACTTCATGATCCGGGGAAAATCATTCCTTCCGATTACCTCTACTATGCAAGGATTTTAGGGAAAACCGGGAATGACTCCCTTGCCATGGTTCAGTTAAAGAAAGCAATAGCCCTCGACCCTGATCAAACAGAAGCTTACGAAGAGCTGGCCAAACTGGCTTCCAGGAATCACAAGCATGCAGAGGCGGCCGGGATTTACCTGCTTTTGGGTGAAAAGGCTGCTGACAGGATAGCCTCCGTTTTCCTTGCCGCAAAGGAATTCTATTTTGCAGGAAATAACGCCCAGGAGAAATTTGATTCTCTCTCAAGGATGTACAGGAAACAAAAGGTGCCGTTCAGCGATAGCGTGACCATGAAACAATCCATCATCAACTATTATCACAGGGCAGACAGCGCTTTTTCACTGGTGAACCAGCTGAACAAGGATTATGCAGGTGGCTATTTATGGAAAGGTAGGGTGAAGGCCATTCTTGATCCGGAAGGAGAAAATACAGGGGCCAAAGTTGCCTATGAAAATGCCCTCGGAATATTGATGAACGGCGATCAGGAAAACAACAAAAAAATGATTGTTGAGTGTTACAGATATCTTGGTTACTTTTATTTCCGGGAATATGAGCGGGTTTACAAAAAAAACAAACAAAAATCTGCGGAACCGAGGTCGAAGTCCATTGAATATTTTTCGAAAATCGTCGAACTTGATCCTGCAGATAAACAGGCAAATGCAGTAATACTCAAAATGAAACAACCTTAATCAGGCAGAATACCAGACTCAAATAAAATTCACTAATTAACTACAGACTAATTATTTAACTCTATTTATGAAAAGAAAAATCCTCCTTCCATTGCTTTTGCTGATGTTTACCGGCACGACCCTTTTTGCCGGAACAGTGAAAAATACAGATTACATGAAGGTTTACAATGTAAAAAAATTCGGAGCCAGGGGTGACAATAAAACCGATGATACGGGAGCGATCCAGTCGGCTATCAACAAGGCGGTACGCAATGGCGGAGGAATTGTCTATTTCCCGGCAGGAATCTATATCGTTGCAGGATCGGTTAAGGATTCGGCCGACAATGGCAGTTGCCATTCTCAGTTGTATGTCCCGTTCAGTGATATAGAGCACTCCAGGAATATCATTTTCCAGGGGGAAGCCGCCCCTGAATACGAAGCACAGGGATTGGTTCCTGCCGGACCTTCTCAAAGCGGTTCCATCATTTTGTCGACTGTCCTCAGCAATGATTCAACCAGTGCTGTAATCGGCATGGTAAGAGGCAGTGGCAAAGGCTGGCAACAATGGAACTATACAACCCCCTATTTTAAGGATCTTGGCATCAGAACCACAACTACCCGTGACACCACACAAGTCGTCAACTCACTGGGGGGCCTCAACCTGCGGTATGCCAGCAAATGTTCACTGGACAACATACTGATAGATACCAGGACACCACTGAGCAAATCATTGAATCCAGTGAAGGGTGGAAGTGTTGCCCTTGTTACGCCGGGAGTAGACAACCATGCCGTCATAGAAGTCGGTTTGATACGTATCGGAGGCTATGCCTATGGCATCAAATTCAGTGAACATTTTGTAGGTCAGGATGTCCAGGTGGTCTGCTGCAACGTCGGAATATACTCAGAGTTCAGTCACCACAGCAGCTCCATCCAGACGCTTGAAATTGAATGCTGCTGCTTTCCCGTGGTCTTCAATCCCGGACACAACCTCTACATCGGGGATTTCAATACTGAACATTTTACCGGAGATACCTGGTTCAAATTTGTCCAGGACGTGACTTTCGCAGGAAAAGCCTATTATCCCGCCAAGGTGGTGATGGGGCTTTGCCATCCTGTGATTTCCTACATAGGTTATGACCTGAGCCAGTTCAAGACCAATGTCAGTGAGAGGGTGATCATGCTGGAGAAAGCCGTAATGGCAAAGTAGCTGAATTAATAAATGTCTTATAATCCGGATTGCTAGATTATTACAATGTTATTGTCTGTCAAATCACATTTAAAGGATCTTGAAAAACATGGCTGATCCGGG
>CAZDLO010000182.1:0-4406 GCA_964506325.1 uncultured Tangfeifania sp. | reverse complement strand
AGAACCCTCTTCGGTCATCCGTAGAGGCGATTGGAAGTTGATTCATTACTACGAAGATGGCCGGGATGAACTCTACAATTTGAAAAAAGATCTTTCTGAAACCAGCGATGTTTCAGGCCTCAATCAAAAACTGGCCGTTGAATTGCACCAGGAATTGTTTGATTACCTGGAGCGTGTTGGCGCCAGGTTTCCTGTAAAGGATCCTGAATATTCAGCCGAGGCTGAACGAAATTATTTGGACGGAATTGTAAAAAACAGGCTTCCGCAGCTGGAGAAGCAACGGCTAAATTTTCTATCGAAGGATTTTGACCCGAAGAACAACTGGTGGGGAAGCAAGGTTACAAAGGATTGACAGTTACAGTCAAACCAAAAGTTTCAACTTACTTGACCTCATGTTGCTTTGTCTGACCTTAATAGTACTACGATTCACCTTGAAACCTCAATGTTTGACCATTAAAGGCCAATGTAGCACCAAAAACTGACAGTGAGTCATGTTGAGCACAGGTTTGTCAAAAAAATACAAGAATTACAGACCTTAAAAAGGATCTAAATAAGCCCCAACAAATGGCATACTGCTAACTATTTATATTTTTGCATATGCAGTTGTTGTTTTTTTTCTAAAATAATTACGAATGTCAGTATCTGTAAAATTAAAAAAGGGTTTTGACCTTAGGATGAAGGGTATTGCTGAAAAAAAGATGGTGGAAGTAGCCGATCCGGTTCTTTATGCAGTTAAACCTACAGATTTTCCTGGCCTGACCCCCAAAATGGAAGTCAAGCCGGGAGAGAAGATACAGGCCGGAACAACACTTTTTGTCGACAAACTGCATCCGGAGATCAGGTTTACCTCCCCGGTCAGCGGAACAGTGGTGGCAGTTAACAGAGGCGATCGCAGGAAGTTGCTGGAGGTGGTTGTGGAAAAATCGGGAGACGATTTTATCGACTTCGGCAAACAGGATCTTTCTACACTATCGGCAGAGAAGGTCAAGGAATTGTTGCTTGCATCGGGCTTGTGGCCTGCAGTGAGACAAAGACCCTACCACATCATCGCCTCCCCCGCGAGTGTCCCAAAATCCATCTTTGTTTCAGGCTTTGATACCGCACCGTTGGCCCCGGATTACAATTTCATCGCGGAAAACTCAGATGCTTTCCTCTTTCAATCCGGTATAACTGCGCTAAAGAAGCTGACCGAAGGAAAAGTTAACCTTATCTTCAATGGCAAAACTGAAACCCCGGTAAATTTTAAAAATATTGCCGGTGCTGAAATATCCCGGTTTTCCGGTCCGCATCCGGCAGGCAATGTTGGGGTCCAAATCCATCACCTGGATCCATTGAACAAAGGGGAGGTCGTGTGGATTGTCAACTTTCAGGATGTAATGGCAATAGGCCGCCTCTTTGCCGAGGGAATTTACAAAAATGAGCGAATAGTTGCCCTCACAGGATCGGAGATGATCGCCCCCCACTATTGCAAAATGCGGGCAGGAGCCGCCATAGATGGTATTTTGAAGGAGAAGGTGAAGATAGGTCATCAAAGATACATCAGTGGAAACGTACTTACCGGTACCAATATCGGGGAGCAGGGATTTCTTGGCTATTACGATGCTCAGATTACCGTCATCCCGGAAGGAGACTATTATGAATTTTTCGGCTGGGCCATGCCGGGATTTGACAAACTAAGTTTCTACCAGGCCTTCTTCGCATCACTTCTGCCAAAGAGAAACTACACCCTGAATACCAACCTGCACGGCGGTGAAAGGGCCTTTGTGCTAACCGGAAAATATGAAAAAGTAGTTCCGATGGATATTTATCCGATGCAACTGCTGAAAGCGATTCTCGCACAAGATCTGGAGATGATGGAAAATCTGGGAATTTATGAAATTGCAGAAGAAGATTTTGCGCTGTGCGAATACATTTGTCCATCCAAAATTGAGATTCAGGCGATTGTCAGACAAGGCATTGAGTTGATGATCAAGGAGATGAATTAATAAAAACCAGACAATAGATCAGAATGGATTTCTTAAGAAAAAAAATTGATCAACTGAAACCCCATTTTTCAGAAGGTGGCAAGTTCAGTAAGTTCAGGTCGGTGTTTGAAGGCATAGAGTCTTTTATTTTTGTTCCAAATACCGTCACCTTCAAGGGCTCTCATGTACGTGACCCGCTCGACCTGAAACGTACCATGACGATGGTGATACTGGCACTGCTGCCCGTTTTTCTGTTTGGTGCCTACAACACCGGCCTGCAACATTTCAGGTCGTTGGGCATGGAAACCGGCATGATTGAAAATTTCTGGTTCGGATTCCTGAAGATATTGCCACTGGTAATCGTAAGTTATGGTGTTGGACTGGGAATAGAATTTGTTGCTGCGCAAATACGGGGCCATGAAATCAATGAAGGCTTCCTTGTTACAGGATTGCTGATTCCACTGGTAATGCCCATTGACATTCCGCTTTGGATGCTGGCAATTGCCACTGCATTCGCGGTGATCATCGGGAAAGAGGTCTTTGGCGGCACCGGGATGAATGTTTTCAATCCCGCCTTGGTAGCCAGGGCCTTCCTCTTTTTTGCCTATCCTGCCTGGATGTCGGGCGACAAGATATGGACAGAAGGGCTCACCAAAGGCGCAAATATCGTTGACGGTTTTTCCGGAGCAACCCCTTTGGCCTTGTGTGCTGCCGGAGAGACTGCCAAACTTCCCTCCTTCCTGGAGATGTTCATTGGCACCATTCCGGGTTCCATCGGAGAGACTTCGACCCTGGCCATCCTGATAGGGGCCCTTATTCTGGTTGTGACAGGCGTCGGCAGCTGGAAGATCATTGTAAGTGTATTCGCTGGAGGACTGGGTATGGGACTTCTTCTCAATGCTTTTGCAGTCAATGCCTACATGGAACTACCATTTTATTACCATTATGTGATGGGAAGCTTTGCCTTTGGAGCCGTATTTATGGCCACCGATCCGGTGTCGGCCTCCCAGACGGATATGGGTAAATGGATCTATGGCTTCCTGATAGGGGTGCTTTCCGTATTGATAAGGGTAGTAAATCCTGCCTATCCGGAGGGTGTGATGCTGGCGATCCTGTTGATGAACATGTTTGCGCCACTTATTGACTATTACGTTGTTCAGTCGAATATCAACAGGCGAATAAAAAGAGGGAAAGTTGCATTAAACAAACAAAAGGTATGAAGAATTTTAGCAACAAATATATTTTCCTTTTTTCTGCGGTGATGGTGATCGTAGTGGCTACCCTTCTTTCACTTGCTGCTACGCTGCTGCAGCCCAGACAGGAAAAAAATCTTGAGATTGAGAAGAAGAAAAGCATGCTCGAATCCATCAACATTCCAGCTACCACCCAAAATACAGAGGAGTTGTACGATAAATACATCAAGGAGAGCTTCGTGCTTAACGCAAAGGGAGAGACGGTTACCGGAGTGGATGCCTTTACGGTAGTGCTTAGAAACGAGCAGAAGAAAAACCTCGACAAACAATACCTGCCGGTATTCAGAGCTTCTTCTGCGGATGGTGAAAAAGTGATTATTCTTCCTGTCGAGGGGAAAGGGCTCTGGGGTCCGGTCTATGGATATGTCTCCCTGAAGGCCGATATGAATACCATCTATGGGGTGACCTTTGACCACAAAGGAGAGACACCCGGGCTTGGAGCCGAGATCAACACGACCCTGTTTGAACACCAGTTCCTTGGCAAGAAGTTTTTTGACAATGACAAATTTGTCTCCATTGGGGTCATCAAGGGAGGAGCCAGGGATGGGGATTTACATGGGGTTGATGCCATTTCGGGTGGAACAATTACCAGCAAGGGATTGGAGAAGATGCTTTTGGACTGCATCGCAAAGTACAATGATTATCTCATCAAAAACAGACAATAGGCCATGAGTGAAAAGGAAAAAGAACCATTGTTGTCGGCCAAAAATATAAAACTCTTTACGGCTCCACTCGGAAACGACAACCCGATAACCGTCCAGGTACTGGGCATATGTTCTGCGCTGGCCGTCACGGTGAAACTCGAACCGGCCCTGGTGATGGCCTTGTCGGTAACCATTGTTGTGGCAGTTTCCAACGTGGTAATTTCAGCGATGCGGAACTACATTCCGGACAGGATCAGGATCATTGTGCAGCTGGTGGTCATTGCCACCATGGTCATATTGGTGGATCAGTTCCTGAAGGCTTATGCCTTTGATGTAAGCAAGCAGTTGTCGGTCTTTGTGGGATTAATCATCACCAACTGCATCCTGATGGGACGGCTGGAGGCATTTGCCATGGCCAACAAACCCTGGCCCTCCTTCATCGACGGACTGGGCAACGGGGCGGGATACGGAATTATTTTGGTAGTGGTGGCATTCTTCAGGGAACTTCTCGGCTCAGGGACTGTATACGGTTTCCCGGTTATGGA
>CAZDLO010000181.1:0-4422 GCA_964506325.1 uncultured Tangfeifania sp. | reverse complement strand
GTGACGACAAAAAGGGATGGAAAAAAGAGATGAGAGATAAGACATGAGACATGAGATGGAGTTAGGAATTATGAGTTATGAGTTATGAGTGGAGGCGGGAGTTGTTCGTTTTCCTCTGTGTAACTCCGTATTCTCTCTGTGTGACTCTGTGTAATAAAAAAAATGTCACAGAGTAACACGGAGCTAGAAAAGAGAAAAGAGATAAGAGATGAGACATGAGTGGGGGCAGGAATTATGAATTATGAGTTTTCCTGGTGCCCTTCTCCCTTAATTAATCACATAATCCCCTTCAGGCAAGTCAACCACCATCCGGGTGGGATAACAAATGAAAGAGGCTTTTGAGTTTACATTTGTCACTATCCATGATTTTTTCAATATCCCTGAAGGTGAAAACCTGGCCGAAGTACCCGCGGGAATTGATATTTTCATTTCAATATTGCGGTCGGGCAAACGTTTCCAACTGACCTTAATATCCCCTGCGGGAGCATTGTAAACAGCACGTACAGCATCAAGCCCTTCCACAAATGAAGGTGCAAGGAGGAATCGCTTAAAGCCGTTTCCTCCTTCAAGTGGCTGTATTCCTGCCAGCCAGCGGTAATACCATTCCGATACACTGCCAAACATCGGATGACAGTTTGAAAAGGTGTTGTCACTTTCTTTCCAGGTCTCCCAGATCGTTGTAGCACCCCTGTCGATCATGAAGCCCCATCCGGGATAGGCAGTGCTGTTGACAATTTTGAACACGTCGTCCGTATGTCCAGTCTGGGAGAGAGCCTCGAGGATATATTTGGTGCCAAATATACCCGTGGTAAAATGCCCGGAAGGTCCTTCAGCAACAGCTTTTAACAAGGAATCAGCAGCCATGTGCATTTCCTTTGGCGGTATAACCCGGTAATAGATCAGTGATGCAAAGAGTGTTTGCCTGTTGATGGGCCCTGGTACCGGTTTATGCCAGAACCTATCCAGTAGTTTGGCGGTCAGGGATTCCTCCAATAGCCTGAAATTCTCGACATTTGCATCATCGTGCCTGAATTCGGCAAATTTCCTCATTATTCTTGCACAATCAAGGTAATGCGTGGTACCAATCAGCTCAACAGGAACTTTTTCGAGGGATTCGTGGTCACTCAGCCCTTTGTCGACAATTCCGTCCGGATGCAATTTGTTAACCTTTTTCATCCATTCCAGGTCTTTGAGGTATAATTCATGGACGATGGCCGTATCGCCGTAATACTGGAACAGTTTGTACTGTGTAGTCAGGAATGCTGATTCCCAGCTGATACCGCAATATTTTATACCAACAAAAGGGGCTGTATCGATAAAGATGGAATCCTGCATGGCATCTACCCAGTCGTAAATTGTCTTGCGGTAAAATGATTGCATATCAAAATTACAGATGTAGGCTTCACTTGTGGCATTAAGATCGCCGCCGTACCCGAATTTTTCCCTTGCAGGGCAATCGGATTGCACTGAAACCAGGTTACTCAGAAAAGTCTGAATGCAGGCCTTCTGGATACTGTTGAGAAGATCAGAAGAACAGGCGAAGCTGTTTGGTTTTTCAACTCCCGTGTGTAATTCAACGGCCACGATTTCATCCTTGCCCGGCAGGTAGTGTAGCCCTGAAATTTCAATGTACCTGAATGTGTGGAAAGTAAAATGCGGCTGGTAGGTTATTTTTTCGTTCTTGCCGAATACGTAACTGTCAGTCTGCCAGGCTATATCCGGTGCTCCTGGTCCGCCACTACCCTTTCTTTTGATCTGACCGGCCACTGTTGTCATCGGGTTGAGTGTACCGTTGCCGTATAATCTTTCCCCAAACCTGAAGACGATGGTATCGCCTGATTTTCCTCTCATTGATATCCTGTATACGCCTGTAAGGTTTACACCCATATCTGCAATGGTTACATTTCCGGCCTTACTGATACTTACCGGTTTAATGATCCCTGAAACTTTTACATTGGGAAAAAAGGCGGGCTGCAACACTCCTCCGGGACCGTTTCTTTGCGGTGCCGGTTTCCACTCTGAATCCCTGTAACCGGGAAGGTCCCAGCCCGGAATCTCTTTCCTGGCATCGTAAACCTCGCCGAGATAGACTGAATTTTTATGGACAGGTCCCGGTGCGGTTTTCCAGTCGGGCCCTGTAACAACTTGTCCGGTGGTCCCGTCGGCGTATTCAATGGTAAGTTTTGCAATGAACTGGGGCTGACCGCATGGGAGATGATCGCGCAAATTCCTGCTGCCCCACATCCGCAATGGCAACAAATTGTAAAAACCATTTCCTAGCATGGTGCCAAGCACATTCTGACCGGGTCTGATCATCGTGGTTACATCATAGTCGGCGTAATAAATCCGCTTTGAGTAATCCGTCCAGGCCGGCTCAAGAAGATTGTTTTCAATAGGCTGTCCATTCACGGAGGCCAGGTAATAACCTGCAGCAGTGATCGAAAGGGTGGCTTTCCTCACTTTTCCGCTGGCCACAAAAGCTTTGCGGAACAGCGACGCCGGGTGATCACCAAACATTTCAGAACCTGTGGTAAACTTTTTATCCGGCTCGCCAATCCATCTGGCACCCGCAAGTGACAGGCTACCTGCTGCTTCCATGTGTTGAGCTTTGGAGGAAAGTCCCGGAAAGAAAAGCAGTAGCACCAGGGCCAGGGGCATCAGAATCTTTTTTAACAAAGTCATTGTTTGAATGTTAATTGATAAATCATGGAGGATCATCCCAATTTCGAATACAATCCAAAAGGCAGTCTTTTCAGCATAAAAGCAATCCATCGCCATCTCCGGGAGATATAAACCACCCTGCGTCTTTTCTCTATTGCCCTGATAATCTGAGCAGAGGCTTTCGGAACTGGGACTACCCAAAACAACCCCTCCCCTTTCGCCATATCTGTATCAACGAATCCGGGCCGGATGTCAGTCACATAGATCGGAAGCTTTAATTTGTATGCCGTTATTTGTAATGATTCTAAATAATTTACCTGGTAAGCCTTCGAGGCGTTGTAAGCAGGAGCGCCAAATCCACCCCTGAGTGCCCCGATTGAGGTAATGGCCGCAAACTGACCGAAACCCTGTTTTTGGAAAAGGTTGAACACACAGTCGGCAATGGCCGTGAAACCGGACACATTGGTATCGATGGTTCTTTTTTCAATCCCGAAATCCAGTTCAGGATTAAATTCTCCAATACCTGAACTGAGTACAACCAGATCGACCTGTCCCAGGCTGCTGAATAACTTTCTGAGAACATTTTCAGCCAGGACCGTATCGTCAACATCCAGTTTTTGAATCAATGAGGTTTCCGGGTACCTTGTATGAATTTCCTCCAGCAATGCTTCGCGGCGGGCACACAAAACCACAAAATCACCGGCAGACAAAAGCTGCTCTGCGATGCCCCGGCCTATTCCTGAGCTCGCCCCAACAACCACGGTTTTTCTCAACGGATTATCAGATTAAATATTTATTCAGTTCCATTTGACAGCGTCGTTGGACCTGATGCCATCTGCAGGGAACGGATGTTTGGCATCGAATGGATACAAGGTTTTCTGCTCTTCGATGACGATCATCGCCTCTTTTACGGTACCATCAGCATTCATCGCTTTGGAAAGATCAAGGCCAAGATACTTTGCCAGAAACGGATATACCGCAATTCTTTTGTTAAGGTCATATCCGTGTTTATCGTTGGGAAGATGAACGTTTTGCACCCTGTCGGCCTGGCCATAAAACTTGTAAATGTATTTCAGGTGCGGCAATTCAACCACCGGATTATTTTTGGTCCAGTCGTCCCCGTCAGAGACGAGCAACATCGGCCTTGGAGCAGCGCAGGCAGCTATCTCAACATTGTTGGTCTGAAAACCGGCATCTTTATGAATCGGCATACCACTTTCACAGACACATCCTCCGAAGAAATGTGCGGCCACCATAACGACGGGAACAGAAACCTTGACCCTATCATCTATGGCCGTCAGGAGGAAGGTCTGGGTACCGCCGCCCGAGGCTCCGGTACATGCAATCTTATCCGGATCGGCGCCCATTTCAAGGATAAAATCGAGGCAGCGGATGCTGTTCCACAACTGCAGCTTAACTGCCTCCGGGTGATCGTGTTTCCAGCCGAGCTCACCCATTTGTCCGTAACCTACCATGTCGTAACCAAAGACAATCGCTCCCATCCGGGCAAAAGCGGCAAAACGCTTTTGAGCATCGGGTCTGTACCTGCCGACATCGCCCGGTTTGGACCAGTGCCCGTGGGGACTGATGATTCCCGGTAATTTTCCTTTGGCATTCGTTGGCATATAAAGACTGCCTGTGACATAAACTCCGGGAAGGCTCTCAAAAGCCACATTCTGAACCTGGTAACCATCATAAACGCGTTTCTCACCGATAATTGGATTCAACGGGCATTTTACAGGAAATTTCTCAAGCCCTGTC
>CAZDLO010000180.1:0-4627 GCA_964506325.1 uncultured Tangfeifania sp. | reverse complement strand
GACTTTTGTTGCGCAAAATTAAGAAAAATGAGTGAAAAAATGAATATGTTTGGACTTCGATGGACATCTATCATGAAATATTGCTAAAGTACTGGGGCTTTGACCGGTTCAGGCCACTTCAGGAAAATATCATCCATTCGGTGGCGGCAGGGAACGACACCCTTGGACTGATGCCTACAGGGGGAGGGAAATCCATCACTTTCCAGGTATATTCCTTGTCAGCAGAGGGAATGTGCCTTGTTGTAACACCGCTCATTGCACTTATGAACGACCAGGTTGAGAACCTGAGAGCAAAAGGAATCAAGGCATTGGCCATTTATTCCGGGATGTCCCCAAGGGAGATTGATATAGCCTGTAACAATGCAGTATACGGAGATTACAAGTTTCTCTATGTCTCTCCTGAAAGACTCCTTTCTCCCGTTTTTTTGGAATTCCTGATCCGGTTCAATCTCAACCTTATTGCAGTTGATGAGGCACATTGCATCTCCCAGTGGGGGTATGATTTCAGGCCGTCCTATCTTCAGATTTCCAAAATCAGGGCTCATTTTCCGAAGGTACCACTCCTGGCTCTGACCGCAACCGCGACAGAGCAGGTTGTTGAGGATATACAGGACAAATTGCTTTTTCCGAAACGAAACCTGCTCAAAAAGAGCTTTGCAAGGGAGAACCTCACATACCTTGTGCGCACCAGGGAAGACAAACTAGGGTACTTGCTGGAGACAGTCTCCAAATCAAAGGGGTCGGGAATCATTTATGTCAGAAGCAGGAAGAAATGCCGTGAGATTTCCGATATGTTAAGGCAGCAGAATGTCCTTTCGGACTTCTACCACGCCGGTCTGGATCCTTTGTTGCGAAAGGAGAAGCAAAACAAGTGGATGAAAGGGGCCTCGAGGGTTATTGTTGCCACCAATGCTTTTGGAATGGGCATTGACAAGCCTGATGTCAGGTTTGTGGTCCATCTCGATCTTCCTGATTCACTGGAGGCCTATTTCCAGGAAGCCGGGAGGGCCGGCAGGGATGGAGAGCGATCTGTAGCCCTTATGCTTTTCAATGGAACAGACAAGAGACGGTTGCATAAGATGGTGACGGACGCTTTCCCGGGAATTGAGCAGATCCGTTCTGTTTACCAGGCATTGTGCGACTTTCTTCAAATTGCGGTCGGAACAGGTAAAAACGGGTTTTATACTTTTCAGCCGGAAGATTTTTCACGAAGGTTTAATTTTCCGTCCACAACTGTCTTCCATAGTCTGAAATTGCTTGAACGTGAAGGATACCTGGAGTATACCGAGGATCTGGACAGTTCATCCAGGCTGTATTTTCTGGCGCACAGGGAGGAGTTGTACAGGATTGAGACGGGAAGCAAAAACCTGGAACAATTGGTTGGGATGCTTCTTCGTTCCTACACCGGGTTGTTCAATGATTATGTTAGAATAGATGAAGCGTTGATATCCAGGAGATTAAATATGACACCAGATGAGCTGTATCAAAATCTCAAGTATCTTTCCCAGCAAAAGATTATACACTATATACCCAGGAGAAATGCGCCGGTGGTTCAGTTTCTGACTGAGCGGGTAGAACATAGCCGTATCCGTCTTTCAGCGGTCAATTACCAGGACAGGAAGGCCAATTATCAGAAGCGGGTGGATTCAGTTATCGATTATGCCCTGAGCGGCGGAGTTTGCAGAAGTGCCAGGTTGCTTGCCTATTTTGGAGAGAGGGAATCCAATGCCTGCGGCCAGTGCGATGTGTGCAAGGGTGAGCACAAGTCCGGGATTTCCAATTATGAATTTGAAAGTATTTCCCTGAAAATAAAGAAATTATTGCTGGACATCCCGATGGATATCAAAGAACTGATCACACATTTTGATGAAAATGAAAAGGCAGTCCTTAAAGTCGCAAGATGGTTACTGGATCAGCAAACCATAATAACCAATGACTCGAACCAGCTTATTTTGCGTCCATTAAATTAAGCGACTAATATTCTGATACCTGCAGAGTATTTATGGACATAATTGGGAAAAATCCGTTCTCCCTGCCATTGTTACACAGCCATTTATTTCCCTGTTTGTACCAGTTTTCATTTTTTGGTTCAAGTACGCTGACTCACCGAAGTTTGATTACCTTTGCACAGAGTATATGTTATTGTCAGAATGGAACAAAGAATAAATGATGATTCCCTTTTCTCGGATGTTGTCTATTCCCGGAATGTGATAGAATTTGCCACCGTAGCCAATGAATTTTGTGCCTTTATTGAAACTGTAAGTGAGTTGAACAGGAAGGATTTCCTGGGAAAATTACAAAAATTGTTTCCTTTGCTTTACCTTAAAGCATCCCTTTTGCCGGAAATAAGTGACCAGGATGAGGAGGAAACGCCTGAGAAGTTTGTTACAGAAAGTGATTATGTTTTCATTCTCAGAAAATTAAGTTCCAAGCTTGGCGAATTTGATAGCTACACAGAAATTCCGGAGCCGGGAACCCAGGTAGGAGAAATTAACATAGAAGCAAATATTTCAGAGAACATTGCTGATATTTACCAGGACCTCAAAGATTTTATCCTTGCCTACCGGATAGGAACTGTTGAAGTGATGAGAGCGGCGCTTCTGGAATGCAGAAATAATTTCGAACAGTTTTGGGGTCAGCGGCTTGTGAATGGTTTAAGGGCTGTTCATATGCTTGTTTATGGCAGTATTAACATTGAATAGTTACTAAAGTGCCCGGTTTTGTTACCAGGTACTTTAATGTGAAGAAGAGTATAATGAGTGAAAACATAAATGGGTTTAAGAAAAGTATAACAGATGAGGAGTTGGCAGCTCTTCCTCTTTCAGTTTTCGAAGGAAAAATTCACCTGATTGAAAAGGTTGAACAGATAACCGAAGCAGTTAATTACCTGAAAAAGCAGTCCGTCCTGGGGTTTGATACTGAAACACGGCCTACTTTTAAAAAGGGACAGAATCACCAGGTGGCATTGCTGCAACTATCCACTGCTGATGAAGCTTTTTTGTTCCGGACCAACCTGATTGGCTTGTCACCCGGACTTATTAAAATTCTGGGATCATCCTCTATTCTGAAGATCGGGGCAGCCATCAGGGATGATATTAAGATCCTTCAACGGTTAGCTCCCTTTAAACCTGGAGGTTTTATTGAACTTCAGGAGATGGTAAAAATGTATGGGATTGAAAATTTCAGCCTGAAAAAGCTGGCAGCCATCGTCAGGGGTGTGCGAATATCGAAATCACAGCGGCTTACAAACTGGGAGGCACCTGTTCTGACTGAGCAACAGCAGGTTTATGCCGCAACGGATGCCTGGATTTCGTATATGATCTATATTGGACTCACTCAATAATTACCAAATGCAACCGCAACCCAGAGTCATACTAAAAAAGGGCAAGGAAGAATCGATGGAGAGGTTTCATCCCTGGGTTTTTTCCGGAGCCATAGACCGGATTGAAGGTAGCGTGGAAGAGGGTGACCTGGTTTCAGTTCACAAGAGTGACGGAAAAATTATTGGTTTCGGACATTGTGCCATTGGATCCATTGCGGTTAGGATATTTTCCTTTGGAGAGACGGTTCCTGGATCAGACTTCTGGAAATACCGGATAGAACAGGCTTACCGTCTGCGTGAAAAGATGGGGCTGACTGATGATCCGGAAACCAATGTCTACAGGCTTATTCATGGTGAGGGAGACGGGATGCCGGGTCTGATAGCCGATTTCTACAATGGAACGGTAGTTTTGCAGTCCCATTCCGTTGGCATGTGGCTTGTTAGGGCGGAGATTACGGAGGCACTAAGGGAGGTATTGGGAGACAAACTGGCGGCTGTTTATGACAAAAGTGTCAAGACTCTTCCATTCAAGGCTAATATTGATGTGACAGATGGTTATCTGTATGGCAATTCCCTGTCTGCTGAGGTGATGGAATATGGAAACCGTTTCAAGGTCGACTGGCTCGAAGGTCAAAAGACCGGATTTTTTATTGACCAACGCGAAAACCGTCGCCTGCTTGCCGGATATTCCAATAACAGGAGTGTTCTCAACATGTTCTGCTATACCGGTGGTTTTTCTTTTGCAGCCATGCGTGGAGGAGCAACCGTTGTTCATTCGGTTGATTCATCGGCCAAAGCAATATCGCTTACCAACGATAACGTGGAACTCAATTTTCCCGGTGATTCGAGGCATGAGTCTTTTGTGGCTGACGCTTTCGATTTTTTGCAGGACATCAAGAACAAGTACGATGTTATTGTCCTTGACCCTCCTGCTTTTGCCAAACACAGGAATGTTCTGGCACAAGCCCTCCAGGGATACAAAAGGATCAATTCAAAGGCGATCCAGCAGATCAGGCCCGGAGGTATACTATTTACGTTTTCCTGTTCACAGGTGGTGACAAGGAATAATTTCCGTGAAGCGGTGTTTTCAGCAGCCGCAATTGCCGGGAGGGAGGTGCGTATTCTGCACCAGTTATCCCAGCCGGTAGACCATCCTGTCAATATTTATCATCCGGAAGGAGAATATTTGAAGGGGCTGGTTTTATATGTAGAATAATATAGTTCACAATAATTGTAAGAAATTGAATTTTAAAGATTTTGACTTTACACATGAAGTAATGGACGGCTTGAACTCCATGGGCTTCG
>CAZDLO010000179.1:0-4659 GCA_964506325.1 uncultured Tangfeifania sp. | reverse complement strand
TTACGAGCACTAGTCCCTGAAACTAGCGTGTCTACCAATTTCACCATCTGGGCAGTAAACGAGGTGCAAATATATATTTAAAAGTGAATATTGAAAAAGGAATGAAAGAAAATAATTAGGAATTATGAGATATGAATTAGGAATGAGGGGATTTACTACAAAATCATGATTAATTCCTTAACTCCTAACTCTTAACTCCTAATTCATAACTATCTATTTCAGGTTTTCCTGCAGGAATTCATCAAACATCGTATACAGGTGTTTCGTCGTATTTCCGCCGCGGATGTTGTGGTTGCGGTTGTTGTACGACATCATCCTGAACTGTACTCCTGCCTGGACCAGTGCCTCTGCAAATTCGATCGAATTCTGATAGTGAACGTTATCATCCGCTGTACCATGTACAAGCAGTAATTTTCCTTTTATGCCGGAGACCAGGGCAATGGGAGAATTTTGATTGTAACCGCCGGGATTCTGGTCCGGAAGTCCCATGTACCTTTCGGTATAGACTGAATCATAATAATAGTGGCTGATGACCGGCGCAACAGCGATAGCGGCATGAATGAGATCTCCGCCCTTGCACAGCGTCATCGCCGAAATAAAACCGCCGAAACTCCAGCCCCAGATGGCAATTTTACCCGGGTCTACATAAGGTTGCTTAGACAGGAACCTGGCTGCTTCCACCTGGTCATTGGATTCCAGATTGCCAAGCTGGCCATACGTGCATTTGCGGAATTCCTCGCCCCTTGCTCCGGTACCACGCGGATCCACACACACTACCAGGTACCCTTGCTGAGCCATATAGGCATCCCAGCCTACAGAAAAATAATCGAGTACCTGTTGTGAATTTGGACCGCTGTATTGCGTCATCATCACCGGATACCTGGCATCAGCGTTAAAGGCAGGCGGTTTGATCATCCATCCGTTCAATTCGATGCCCTCGGAGGTGGTGAATTTAAAAAACTCCTTTCGGGGAATCTGCATTGCTGATAACTTCTCTTTCAAAACTGAATTGTCTTCAAGAACCTTGATCTGTTTCCCTGAAATATCGTGAAGAGTGACCAGGTTCGGAGTAGAAATACTTGAATAACTGTTCACATAATATTTGAACCCCTTGCTGAAACTGGCATTGTTTGTTCCCACCTGTGTGGAAAGAACTATTTTCTTCTTCTTATCGATGGAGATTCCGTATACCTCTCGCTGCATGGGTGCCACTGCGGCTGCCTGGTAGTAAAAGATCTTTTTTACGGGGTCAAAACCGTAAAATTTAATGACATCAAAGTTGCCTTCCGTAAGCTGCCTTACTTTTACACCACTTAAATCATAGAGGTACAAGTGTTTATAACCATTTTGTTCGCTGAGAATGACGAAATTCCTGTTGTCTTCCAGGAAGGTGAAATAGTCGAGGAAATCAGTTTCAATGTACCGGCTGTTCTTCTCCGTGTAAATCAACCGGCTGTCTCCTGTATTCGGGTTGGCAAAAAGCAGCTCCAGCTTGTTCTGAAGCCTGTTCATCCTGATTATGCCGAGATCGCTCCCATTGTTGGTCCAGGCAATTTTGGGGAGGTAATTGTCCGTTTCCTTTCCGGTTTCCATCTGTATGTTGTGACCCCCTTTGAGGTCGTATACCCAAATCTGCACGATTGAATTTTTCTCTCCTGCCTTGGGATACTTAAAGCTGTATTCCCCGGGGTAAAGCCTGTTCTCCTTGTGTTCGGGCTGAAGGCCCTTGTACATGGCCATATGGTATACCGGCACCTGCTCTTCATTGAATTTCATGTAGGCGATCTGTTTGCTGTCGGGCGACCATTCAAAACCCCGGTTGAATTCGAACTCCTCCTCATAGACCCAGTCTGGAATTCCGTTGATAATCTTATTGAACTCTCCGTCACTTGTTATCTGCCGTTCTGTACCAAACCGAAGGCTTTTGACATACAGGTTATTCTTCCTGACAAATGCTACCCTTTCGCCGTCCGGGGAAAAAGTGGCCATCTGCTGTTCGCCGCCGCCGGAAAGCCTTGTCAGATCTTTCGTGACAAAATTATAAATGAAGTAATTGGCGGTAAATGACCTGCGGTAAATAGGTTTCCGGTCGGTCATCAGTAAGATTTTGCTTTCATCGCTGTTGAATTTGTACTCGGCAATAACTTTTAAGGAATCATTTTTAAGCTGCGGGAGATCCAGCATTGTTTCCACTTTCTGGCCGGTTTTGTAACTGTACCTGCAAATTACTTTTCCCCCGCCTTCGAGCGCGGTGTAATGCAGACCATCATTCATGGACGCCAGTCCGGAAACATCTTTGGGAGCAAACGCCCGCCTGAGGACCACATCCTCAAGGGTAAGCTTTTGTGCCTGGAGTGCGAGGATAGAACCCAGCAACATTATCAGGAGACTATATCTTTTCAGCATAGGTACAATGAGTTATGAGTGATGAATTATGAGTTATGAGTAAAGGAATTTTACTGTTTAATCCTTAAAGTACAATAATTCAAAAATAGAAAATTATCACGTTCGGGGAGGATCAAAATTCAGTTTGGATGAAAATATTGGTTCCGTTGAATTCTTTCCCACACAAAGATGAAAATAGATTTGATGAAACGGAGGAAGTTCGCTAATTTTGCACCTTCATAAAAAAATCAAGATGATTAAGATAACACTTCCCGATAACTCTGTGAGAGAGTTCAATGCAGGAGTCAACGGGCTTGATATTGCTGAATCGATCAGCAACCGGCTTGCCAAAGAGGTCCTTTCAATTTCAGTCAACGGGGAAGTCCGCGACCTGATGAGGCCTATTGATTCAGATGCATCGGTCAGATTGCATACCTGGGATGACAAGGAGGGCCGTGATACCTTTTGGCATTCATCTGCCCATATCATGGCCGAAGCCATTGAATCCTACCTTCCCGGCACCAAATTCGGGATTGGTCCATCAATTGACAATGGGTTTTATTATGACATTGATCTTCCTGAAGGTCAAACTCTTATAGAAAAAGACCTGGCAGAGATTGAAAAGAAGATGATGGACCTTGCCCGTTCAAAGTCCGCCATCGTCAGATCAGAAATATCCAAACAGGAGGCTTTGAAGCTATTCTCGGAAAAAGGTGACCCCTACAAACAGGAGCTGATCACCGAACTGGAGGATGGTACCATAACATTGTACAGGCAGGGAAATTTTACGGATCTTTGCCGCGGTCCGCACCTTCCGGATACCGGCTACATCAAGGCGCTAAAACTTACCAATATTGCCGGTGCCTACTGGCGTGGAAGCGAAAAAAATAAAATGCTTACCCGGGTTTACGGTATTACTTTCCCGAAACAAAAATTTCTGGAAGAGTACATTATCCTGATGGAGGAAGCCAAAAAGCGCGACCACCGCAAGATTGGAAAAGAGATGGAGCTATTCATGATCTCACAGGAGGTTGGTCAGGGCCTGCCCATGTGGCTGCCCAAAGGTGCCATGCTTCGCGAGCAACTGGAAAAATTCCTGAAGACCGTCCAGAAGAAATTCGGCTACGACCAGGTGATCACTCCACATATCGGAGATGTTAAACTCTACAAGAAATCAGGTCATTACGAGAAATATGGCAAAGATTCTTTCCAGGTAATCAAGACTCCGACTGAAGGAGAAGAGTACCTGCTGAAACCAATGAACTGCCCGCACCACTGCGAAATTTTCCGTTTCAAACCACGCTCCTACAAAGACCTTCCCGTAAGGCTGGCTGAGTTTGGAACCGTCTACCGCTACGAACAGAGTGGCGAATTGCACGGTTTGACCCGCGTTCGGGGATTTACGCAGGATGATGCCCACATCTTCTGCAGGCCCGACCAGCTGAAAGAAGAATTCCTGAAGGTGATTGATATTATCTTCATTATTTTCAAGGCATTGGATTTTAAAAATTATACAGCTCAAATTTCCCTGCGCGATCCTTCCAACAAGGAAAAGTACATTGGTTCAGATGAAAACTGGGAAAAAGCAGAAAGTGCCATCATAGAAGCCTGTGCCGAAAAAGGGCTTAATACGGTAACAGAGCTGGGTGAGGCCGCTTTCTACGGTCCGAAACTTGACTTCATGGTCAAGGATGCAATCGGAAGAAGCTGGCAGCTGGGAACGATTCAGGTCGACTACAATCTGCCGGAACGTTTTGATCTTGAATACATTGGCGCCGACGACAAGCGCCACAGGCCTGTTATGATTCACCGTGCACCATTTGGGTCAATGGAAAGGTTTTGTGCAGTGCTCATCGAGCATACCGCCGGAAAATTCCCGATTTGGCTCACACCGGAGCAGGTGGTGGTATTGCCAATCAGCGAAAAGTACAATGATTATGCGCAAAAAGTTTCACAATATCTAAATAATTCCGATATTCGCACCGTCGTTGACGACCGTAACGAAAAGATTGGCAGGAAAATCCGTGACAACGAACTGAAACGGATTCCTTATCTGCTCATCGTAGGTGAAAAAGAGAACGAAACTGAGACCGTGGCCGTTCGTCGTCAGGGCGAAGGAGACCAGGGGGTTGTTTCGTTGACTGAGTTTAAAGAGATGATCCGCAAAGAAGTCGGAGCCATTCTTGAAGAATTGTACCAATAGTTTGTATTAACTAAATATAGGAGGATAAAGCCATAGCAGTTATCAGGACCAAGGGGCCAAGAGCTCCAAAA
>CAZDLO010000178.1:1885-4755 GCA_964506325.1 uncultured Tangfeifania sp. | reverse complement strand
AGACCATAGACCAGTTAATGTACTGGCTGGCACAAAAATTATCAGGGTTGCATATGCTCCGGGAGAATGCATAATTGCCTCATTGAATTAAGAAAGTTTTTATATTAAGTAAATATTTCTATTCAATAAAATTGAAATATGGAAACAAGACGAGGGTTTTTAAAAGAAATACTGGTTGCTGGCACTGTTTTGCCATTGTCTACTATTCAGGCATGTACTAATGCAGGTCTAAGAACTGATTTAAAAAAATTTAAACCTGTTGATAAAAGAGAAGTTGATATTCTTATTTGTGGTGCGGGTCCGGCAGGTATAGGTGCAGCTATAACAGCCGCCAGAATGGGTAAAAAAGTATTGTTAACTGAGCGTTATGGTCGAATAGGCGGCATGGCAGTACATTCTTTGGTGGCACCCCTTATGGGCAAAGTAGATAGTCCTGTTGTTGACGAAGTACTGAGAATAATTGGCGGTCATACCGTTGACTATAACTTTCTTGATCTCCAGTATGCTGATATTGTACAAAAAGCAGGTGCAGGTCTTTTATTACATTCCTGGGCCATACAGCCCACTATGAAAGGCAATAGAGTTACCGGAGCCCTATTTGTAACAAAAGAAGGAATCATTGAAGTTGCTGCTAAAGTAGTTATTGATTCTACAGGCGATGGAGATATTGCTTTTATGGCTGGTTGTGAATTTGAAAGCGGAAGAGGTCCTGGTCCATTATGGGAGGCAGATGGATTATTACAACCCATGTCTATTCAGTTTTTAGTTGGGGGTGTAGACCATGAAAAAACGATGGAGGCAAATGGTGGCAGGACTAATTATGTATTCCCGGATGGAAGAACATGGGACCAAATAACTGTGAGTGCAAATAAGCGGGGAGAATTACCTGAATATGTTGGAAAAGTGAGGACTTATCTTGCGCGTCGTGAAAGTGAAAGAATTATTAATGCTACCCAAATCAATTATGTAGATGGGACTAAAGTAGATGACCTTACAAAAGCTGAACTGGAGGGAAGGAAACAAGTTAAATCAATTGTTGATTTCTTAAAAAAACATGCTCCCGGCTTTGAAAATAGCTATGTTTCAAAAATGCCTTCAGTAGTAGGTGTAAGAGAAACGCGCAGGTTTATGGGGGAATATTACTTAGACAGATCTGATTTAATAGAGGGACGTAAATTTCCGGATGCAATAGTTCGTAATGCTGAATTCATTATCGACATCCATAATCCTGAAGGTTTTGGACAAGCAGAAGGTAAAAGTATTGAAAATCCTACCGGAAAGGATGAGGTTGTTAAACCATATGATATCCCCTATCGTTCGTTAATTCCTCAAGGGGTAGAAGGACTGTTGCTCTCAGGAAGGTGTATCAGCGGAAGCCATGATGCAATGGCGTCATACCGTGTTCAGGTTATTGCAATGGGAATTGGAGCTGGCGCTGGTGCCGGAGCAGCTATTGCAATAGAAGACAAAGTTCAACCTCGATATTCAGATGTTTCAGAAATTCAGAAAGCAATATTTGGCTGACTCTTCGGAATTATAAACATATTCTGAGTCGCTGAAAGAACCCTGACGCATTATACAATACTTTTAAAAATCGTTAACAAAAAGTCATTTTCTAATAATAGACTATTTCTCAATTATCTTACTCAGAACTGATAAAATACCAAATACTAATTATGAAAAAAATCTTAAGCTACTGCCTCTTTACACTTGTATTTCTTTCATTACAAGCACAAACTCAGGTGAAAGAAGTAACTATTGAACACCTGATAAATCCTCTTGGAATTGACAGGTTGCAACCGCGCTTCAGTTGGCAGCTTAAGAGCAATACCAGAAACCTTACCCAGTCTGGGTATGAACTTAAAGTAGGTGCCAATGAAAATAACGGTCAGGTTAGGAATATTATTTGGCAAACCGGGATAGTGAAATCAGACGAATCAATTAATATTCAATATAATGGCCCGGATCTACAGTCGAAAAAAAAATACTACTGGCAAGTTAGGGTCTGGGATAATTCAGGAAAACCATCGGCATGGAGCCATATAGCATTCTGGCAGATGGGCCTTCTGAAAGCTTCAGATTGGAAAGCCTCCTGGATTGAGCCTGGATATGAAGAAACAGTGAATTTGCAGCCCAGCCCCCTGTTTCGAAAAACGTTCAGAATAATAAAAAAAATAAGCTCTGCTACAGCATATATTACTGCCCATGGTTTATATGAGGCTCACATCAATGGTAAACGAATTGGTGTTGATTATCTTACTCCCGGATGGACAAGCTATGAGCATCGTTTACAGTACCAACAATATGATGTTACCCAAATGCTTTTAAATGGAGACAATGCTATTGGTGTAATACTTGGAAGCGGATGGTACCGCAGCCCTCTTGCTGATATTGAAAACAAAAATATCTGGGGGAAAACAGTTGGACTGCTTCTTCAGATCTGCATCAATTATACTGATGGTAGCCAGGATTTTATTGTAAGTGATGAATCATGGAAATCATCTACCGGAAGTATTACGGAATCAGAGATTTACCATGGAGAAACAATTGATTCCCGTAAAGAGAAGTCAGGCTGGCTCTCTCCTCAATACAACGATAAAGACTGGGACAGAGTGAAAGTTGCATCCTTCGACAACTCAAACCTTATTGCCACATATAACGAACCAATCAGAAAACAGGAGATAATAAAGCCTGTAAAAGTAAATATTACACCAAAGGGAGAAACTGTAATCGATTTTGGTCAGAATCTTGTTGGCTGGGAGGTGGTAAAACTTCGGGGACAAAGGGGAGATACCATAAAAATTTATCATGCCGAGGTTCTGGATAAAATGGGGAATTTTATGAGATGGTTGATTATCAGATATATTAGT
>CAZDLO010000178.1:0-1875 GCA_964506325.1 uncultured Tangfeifania sp. | reverse complement strand
GGGAATTTCTATACTGCAAATCTGCGTGATGCCAAAGCTACAAGTACCTATATCCTCAGTGGTAACGGAGAAGAAGTTTTTGAACCACATTTCACCTTCTACGGCTACAGGTATATCAAAATTGAAGGCCTCAGAGGGGAGCTTAATCCTGCTGATTTTACATCTGTGGTATTACATTCTGCAATGCCTGTGACTGGCACATTTTCAACTTCAAACTCGCTGATCAACCAACTTCAAAAAAACATAGTATGGGGACAAAAAGGTAATTTCATTGATGTTCCCACAGACTGCCCCCAAAGAGATGAGAGGCTCGGTTGGACCGGAGATGCTCAGGTATTTTTCCGGACCGCTGCATTCAATATGGGAGTAAATAACTTTTTTTCAAAATGGCTCAAAGATCTTGCTGCTGATCAGATGCCCAGTGGGAAAGTGCATTCTGTCGTTCCGGATGTAATGAAAAGAGATGAAGGAGGTTCTGCAGGCTGGGGAGATGCGGCCACAATTATTCCCTGGAACATGTATATGGCATATGCTGATAAAGTGACACTTGAGCAACAGTATCCAAGCATGAAAGCATGGGTTAACTTTATAACTGATAACAGTAAAAATCACTTATGGAACACAGGTACGCATTTTGGTGATTGGTTGTTTTACAGCCCGGAGAATGACAGGAGAGGTAATGCCGCTGTAACTGACCGGCATTACATCGCCCAATGCTTTTATGCATATTCTATCCAGCTTCTTATAAATGCTGCAGAAGTTATTGGCAAAGAAAATGATGTTGCATCTTATAAGGAATTGCTCAGAAATGTCAAAGATGCTTACCTGAAAGAATATGTTTCACCAAATGGCAGGATAGCATCCGGTACTCAGACTGCTTATGTGCTGGCACTTGAATTTGATATGCTGCCGGAACCACTCAGAAAACAAGCTGCAGAAAGGCTGGTTGAAAACATTCGTTCATACAAAGACCATCTCACAACAGGATTTTTAGGAACGCCTTATCTGTGCAATGTTCTGTCACGCTTTGGATATAGTGAAGTCGCTTACACTTTGCTTCTGCAGGAAACTTACCCTTCATGGCTCTATCCTGTCAAGATGGGAGCAACTACTATATGGGAAAGATGGGATGGCATTAAAACTGACAGTACTTTTCAGGTTGTCTCAATGAATTCATTAAATCATTATGCCTATGGAGCAATTGGTGACTGGATGTACAGAAATATAACAGGATTACGAGAGGCTGCGCCTGGTTATAAGAAAATAGTAATACAACCTCATATAGGAGGTGGTCTTACCTGGGCTAGTGCAGATCTGGATACATATTACGGAAAGGTGTCTGCACACTGGAAATCAGAAAACGGCATTCTTCAAATGGATCTTGAAATCCCTGCAAATACGACGGCACATATATATATTCCGACCACTTCAGCTGATAATATTACGGAAAATGGCAGGCAATTATCATCTATAAAAGACATCAATATTGCAGGTGAGGCTAATGGGTATATTCTGGTAGAAACCGGCTCAGGTAAATACTCTTTTAAAGTACAGAACTGAGCCAGAATTTTGTCATTTATAGTCTTTACATTTCCTGTAAAGTCATTGAAATGTTATTGTTATGAGATGAGTTTAAACGAAGATCCTGAAACTATAAAGAAGATTAATGAAGGATTTCCTCATTAATAGCACTATCTCATCAAATGTGTAAATAGAAAATACCGGGGGTTGCAACCCCCGGTATTTTTTTTTATTGTAAGTGATGAATCAAGGAAATCATCTACCGGAAAATTTTCCTTTTCAATAGTGAACAGAATGTAAAATCGACTAAAAAATTCTCAGGCATCTTCTATTCTTCAATAAAAATCTCAACCC
>CAZDLO010000177.1:0-4858 GCA_964506325.1 uncultured Tangfeifania sp. | reverse complement strand
AACACTGGGCGATCAGGTACTTGTCGGTCACGGCGGAACGGCCGTCATTATCGTCTTCGGGCCGGTAGAACAGCCAGTCCCCAAAATGAAATCCGGTATTCCAGAGATGATCCTTGCTGCTATTCTTCATATAGTTAACCCAAGCCTTCATGCTGGGATACTGGCGTTCCAGCAGGTCTTTGTCCGCATATGCCATATACATTTTCCATGGTATAATTGTTGCAGCATCTGCCCATCCTGCCACTCCGCTTTCAGTGAACCTATACGCCTGCGGACTTACGTTTAGAACTCTGCCATCCGGAAGCTGATCATATGCAAGATCAATAAGCCATTTTGAGAAGAAATTATTTACTCCCATATTGAATGTTGCTGTACGACAAAAGGGCACAGCATCCCCTGTCCATCCAAGACGTTCATCTCTCTGGGGACAGTCGGTAGGGACATCCAGAAAATTGCTCTTTTGCCCCCATTGAATATTGTGCTGAAGCTGGTTTATCATCGGGTTTGAAGTAATAAAAACGCCTGTTTGGGGCATGTCAGAATATAAGGCTACAACTTCAAAATCATCCATATTCAAAGCCTCCTTTATGCCCTCTATTCTGATGTATCGGAATCCGTAAAAGGTAAAATGAGGTTCAAATATCTCTTCTCCGCTGCCTTTAAGAATATAGGTACTGGTTGCTTTCGCTTTCCGCAGATTTGTAGTGTAAAAGTTCCCCTCTTTGTCGAGGACCTCTGCGTGGTATATTCTAACGGTGTCTCCTTTAAGCCCGCGGAGTTTTACTATTTCCCATCCGGCCAGATTCTGTCCGAAATCGATCACTGTTTCTCCTTTTGGAGTAATGATTAACTTAACAGGTTTAAAAGTTTCATGCTTTCGTATTGGCTCATTGCATGATGCTGATAGCTTCTCCTTATCGTGGTTTACTACCTTCACATTTTCCCAGTCCGAATCATTAAAGTAACTGGTTGTCCATCCCTCTTTTTCTTTGTTTGCATCTAAGGTTTCACCATGATAGATGTCGGAATAAATTATGCTTCCTGTCGATGTTTTCCATGAATCCTCCGAAATTACCACCTGGCGACTTCCATCCATATATTCGATATCCATTTGCAGCAATAGGCTCAAAGGACGATTATAATTATCACGCAACCTTTGCCATGCCACAGTACCAGTATACCAACCGTTGCTTAATGTTATCCCAATAGCGTTATCGCCATTTATAAGCAGATCTGTTACATCATACTGCTGATATAATAAGTGTTTATCATAGCTTGTCCATCCCGGAGTAAGAAAAGCATCACCCACACGTTTGCCATTGATGCTTGCTTCATAAACGCCATGAGCCGTGATATATGCTGTTGCTGATTTGACTTTCTTGTTAATCAAAAATGCTTTTCGGAAAAGAGGACATCCGCCATGCCTGCTACTGTCAGCTGCAGCAGATTCGATCCAGGAAGCTTTCCAGTCAGATACTTTTAATAACCCCATTTGCCAGAATCCGATCGGACTCAATTCCGAAACTTTGCCGTTGCTGTCCCATATCCGGACTCGCCAGAAGTACTTCCTGCCAGATTCCAGTGCTGGTCCTTTGTATGGAACATGTACAGATTCATCTGAGATTACCTTGCCGCTTTCCCATATCAGATTTTCACTTTCCGTCAATGTCTTCTCGTTTTCCCAAACCCTAATCTCGTAGGCAGACTGCTTTACATTACGTAGTGTGCTGCTCAATTCCCAGCCCATTCTGGGGTTTGGTTTTTCTATTCCTGCAGGATTAGTGAGATGCTCCAATAAAAGTTTTTCAACCACTACCTGACCTGGTGCCAGATGAGATGATATTAAGATAATGCAGAAACAAAGTATTTTATTCACTGATGTTATTTATTTCACAGTCGGGAACATGTATATTGCACAATCGCCAGGATCCATTTCGGTATTATTGGAATATCGTGAAGCAGGAACAATATCTCCGTTTTTCATTACCTTCTTTAAGGGATCATCACCATAAACAGTTAAATTCATGTTTTTGTAAAAATCTCGATTTACAACGACTAAGAATGTATTGACACCATTCTCAAGAATTGATACAATAGCTTCTGAACCCTCAGTAACTAAAACTTTCACGGGATCAGGCAAGTCTGTCAGCCGGGTTGTTCCTTTTGGAATAAAAGTGGTGCCTGTGTGCTGTACCGAGATCACTCTTGATCCCAAAAAAACCGGGGATAAGTTTTTAATCTCCTCATTAATCTGTTTTATCCTGTCATATACTATTGTTCTCTTGCCATCAAGAATAGGAGCCATATGGCTCCCTTTTCCTGTATCACTGTACTTATAGTATTGTATCCCCTGGGCACCGTAAGCTAAATTGCTATAAACTTGCAATCTAAGCATTCCTAAAGTTTGTATTGGGTGAGAATTCGGGTATGAAATATAAGTTGTAGCCAGTGAAAATGCCCAAAATGGTTTTCCTGCTTTTTCTGATTCATCCCTAAAAGTCTCCAGAAGGTCATACCAGCCATTATATACAACCGGATTACTCCATGTAGGGTAAGCATCAAACGACAGAAAATCAGGATCAACCTCCTTTATGAAGAGGTTAACATGCTCCCTGTATGTTTTTGTCCCAAGCTGTTCCTCGCTGGCGTAGTTGGGAAACAGATTTACATAAGAAGGATGATTTTTATCAATACTTTTTATCTTCTTTTCCCATATTCCCAATTCTTTAAATCTGCTTGCATTGGGCTCATCTTCAAGAAAGTATGCATAAAGTGCAGGATGATTCTTAAGACGTCTTACAGTTTTTTCCGTTTCTGATCTGAGTTCAGGGCATGAAATAATAAACTTAATACCGGCACTATGTCCCATGTCGAGTGCTTTAATTGCCTCTTCAATATTAGGAAAGAAAGAAATAGTGTGTGTAATGCCAGAATACTTCATTTCTTCATATTGAGGAACCGTCATTACTCCTTCTCCGTAAGCAACAACAGGTATTTGCCCATTGTAAATCAATCTTTCCTGCGAAAATGCACTAAGCAGAAACACAATCTCCAAAATGTTGATTAGGAAAAAACCTTTCATATTCTTCTTCCTATTTAAATTAACTAAAAGTATAATGACTACCTTCTTTGAACATCAGGCAAAAATATCCTGCAAATTTCAATATCCTCTTTATTGATACTATAAATAATAAAGAAGTAATCTTTAACTACTTGAGCATGAGGATAGGCTGCCTGGTAGGAATGTTTTGCCTGACCTTTAAAGCGTAAAGTATCGCTGGCGACCTTTATTGTAAAAATGTTATTGAAATTTTTACCATCGGAGGCAAGAGATAATGCTAGTAATTTGCGGCTGTTTTCTCCATTATGAAAACCGCCTGGATTATTGATCAGGAATGCTGTTCCGTCGGGTAGATTACCTGCACATGGCCTTGAACAAGCATCAGGAAAGGTTGTAGTTTCCGGAATTGACCAGTTCTTCCCCTCATCTGAGCTATAACTAAGGTATAATCTATGTGATTTTATTTTTGTATTTCTAATTCCTAAGTCACGCCAGAACATGGCAAGTAAACCATCCTTTGTTCTGAAAGATGTGGTAGGCTCGCACAGAGAATGACCATCACCGGGCGAACCGGAATTACCAGGTTCAATTTCCGTAGACGTATTCCTGGGACCTTTGAAATCCCACGTAGGTAAATGAGCCCGGGTTTTGTTGCCCAGGTATTCTAATATTTCAGTGCCTGTTTTAGTAAACTCTGGGTTAGATAAATCCGGATAAACAGGGAATCCCTTTGGAGTTGACGGGGCCTTTGTTTCCAGCCAGAAAATTTCACCAAGTGTTCCATTGTCATAAATACGACGGGTTAACCTTCCATTACCTTTGTCCTGCATTGAAGCACATGGTAAAACTTCATTAATAGCGTACAATTCTTGCCCGTTTCTAATAACTGCAAAGCCATTACTTGTACCAGCCCGGTTATTTTCTGTGATTTCTTCATCCCTGTACATCCATCTGTCCAGGGAAGGAAAAAGAATGATTGGCATTAATTTTAAGTCAGGGAGCCAGGTCTCTCCCAAATCTTTAGAAATGCGCATTAAGATCCTTTGACCCGGGCCGTCTTCATCACGTAAATGGTTTGACCATGTGGCATACATCAGACCAGAATGAAAAATAATATGAGGATGATGACTGTAGGCTCCGATATTACTTTTTGAAATGCCATCAGCAATATAAAGTGTTTTGATGGTAGTGCTGAAAGGTAACTCAGGAGGAAGAGAATCTACATCTCCATTTTTAATAGTAGTGGAAAATGAATATACTGCTGAAGGTGAGTCTTTATCTGAAAAACATTGGCAAAAACTAAAACAAATGACAGTACAAACAAAGGCAATTACCGGTTTGTTATTTATTCTAAGATTCATGATTGAAGGCCAATTGCAAATTAATGTTGCTGTTTTGTCGGGTACATATATATTGCTACATCTCCAGCATCTATCACCATAGTAGTAGCGTAAGTTGATGCAGGAACAATTTCACCATTTTTCAGAACCTTTTTCAAAGACTCATCACCAAAAATGGTGAGCTGCATTTCCTTATAGAAATCACGATTTACTATTACAAGAAACGTATTATTCCCATTCTCAAAGATGGAAACGATTGCACCCTCATTGCCTGTTTCAAGTACCTTTACAGGGTATGGTAAATCTATTACCCGGGTAGTCCCGAAAGGTATCACCAATCCGGTATGTTTAACAGAGATAAGTTTGGATCCAAGAAAGACTGGTGACAGATTTTTTATCTCTTCATTCATCTGCTTAACCCTATCGTAAAGTATTGTTCTTTTACCCTTATATATAG
>CAZDLO010000176.1:0-5101 GCA_964506325.1 uncultured Tangfeifania sp. | reverse complement strand
ATTTCTTTGCATAATGTTAACCTTTTTTAGGTCAACGTATTTCAGGCGCAGACAAGTTAGGAGTTATGAGTTATAAGTTAGGAGTTATGAGTTAGGAGTTATGAGTTAGGAGTTGGCGTTTCGATTTTTTTTTGTAATCGGAATTTTGGAATTTTTTTCATCTTTTTGGTCTTGATTTATAGCAGGTTTAAATTTAAGAGATGCCAATTATCATCAATAATATTTCAAATCGTTTGAATCTTAAAGATACTACAACTCTTTGTTATCAAGGGATACAGGAGAAATATGAATTTTATAACGAAACGCTGGTGATGGCTTATAATTCATAACTCTCCCGGTTTTGTGTCTCAAATGGGAATTTTTTGGCTTCCTCCACCAACCTGGATCCGGTGAATTCGTTGGTCGACATCCTTATCCGCCATTCCCTGGGGTAACTGTTGTTGAATCTGTTCCCGATATTTTTGGCCCATCCCAATGGTTGACCATTGTAGGTCAGCAAATTCCATCCTTTTTCTTCAAATCTGAGTTGAAAATCGTCTTTCTTCAAATAGGATATTGCCTGTTCAAGTGATAAATCCACCTGCGGAAAATATTCTTTGTTGTAAACAGATGAGACAGCCAGTTCGTGTGCCGGGATCAGGCTATCCCTGACAATTTCTCCAATTTTGATCCCTGCATGAATAATCCTAAGGTTTGCTTTGATCTGGTCCAGGGATGAAACCAGGGAGGAAGGAAAGGCAAGCAGGCTTTCTCCAAATTTCAGCAATGAAAGATGACTGTGTCGGAGCAGGTTGCCGATCAGGCTCAATTCGGATTTCCCGGCAACTGCCAGAGATGATTTGTTCTTGAAATTCTGATTTTTAGGTACCTGTTCCTTTTTTTGTACGGCTGCAATAAAAAATCCTTCGCCTTTCATTTTATGCGGATAAAAGCGGTATCCGGGAATATTTCCGGCATTTATGGTTCTTACTCCCCATTCATCCGGTAGATGAAGCGTTATTGGATCCACAGCTGCAAAATTGGAAAGCCATGCTATGTTTTCTTCGTTCTCTTCAGGATTGAAGGTGCAAGTGCTGTAGACAAGCATGCCACCTTCGGCAAGGGCAGGCCAAACGTCTGCCAGAATTCTTTTTTGACGCAGTGCGCAATGACTGGCGTTTGATTCAGACCATTCATCCATGGCTGAAGCATCCCGCCGGAACAGCCCCTCACCCGAACAGGGAGCATCCACAACAATGACATCAAAAAAGCCCGGAAGCCTTGAAAAGTCCCTCGGGTCGTTGCAGGTCACCACAACGTTCGGATTTCCCCATTTCTTAAGGTTCTCTGATAAAATTAGCCCTCTCGAATGAATTACTTCATTACTTACCAATAAGCTGTCTTCTGAAAGAAGTGAGGATAAATGGGTGGATTTGCCGCCCGGGGCAGCACATAAATCGAGGACATTTATTTTTTTTTTATTTCGGAGAAGCAGGAACTGTTCCAGGAACATGGAGCTTGACTCCTGAACATAATATGCCCCTGAATGGAAAAGAGGGTCCAGGGTATATATTGGTCTTTGTTCCAGGTAGAAGCCAGTATTGCAGTGTGTTACAGGGGTATGACGACCGACTTCAGTTATCTTTTTCGGGTTGATCCGGACCGAATGGCTGACTGAAGAGGACAAAGAATTGCTGAATGCCGGGAATTCAGGCCCCAGAATCATTTTCATCCTCATTTCAAAAGCTTCAGGAAGTTGGATCATTTTAACTCTTTTTGTCAAAATTAGCCAAATTTATCAGGATTATTTTAAATTTGTTCTCAACTAATGCAACCACCATGTCTATCATTTTTCGTCTAAAATACAATTTAGGTTTAATTTCAACCGCTGATCAACTGGACACGAAATGGGAAAAACTGATCAAGATGCGGGATGACTTGCTTCAAATGGAAGGGTCAGATTTTCTGAAGCAATACGTAGAGTTAAAGGAATTAACAGACTCTGAGTCCTTCAAGCATATTAAGCATGAAATTGAAAATCTTCGGTATTCAGGAAGTAAAGAGCAGAGGTTAATATCTGAATACAGGGATCTTGCCAGATCAGGCTCGATTAAAAATTATCTGAAGGTTTCCGTGTCTGAAAATCTGAAGAGGTTTAACAGAATCCAGGGTGGTTCAGAGCTGAAAAGTTACCAGGAACTTCATAAGGAAATAGAATCTCCTGAATTCAAAAAACGGAAGGCAAGTCTGAATGTAAAGCACTATCGCAAGAGCCCGGATTATAATGTCCTCAAGGAGTATATTCAGTCAGGAAAAAGCAATGATATCAGGTTCTGGAATAAATTCAGGCATTCAACCAGTTTTCTGAATTACGGGAAGACCTCAGGTTCCCGGGAATTGCAGCGTTACGAAGAGTTGAAAGAAATGACAGCAGAGCCTTCCTTTCTTCGCCGGGTAGCTTATCTAAAAGACGGTAAAAGGTTTCTCAAGAGTGAGGAATATAAGTCGATTCAGCAATATAAGGAGCTGGATAAGAGCAGTTTTATGTCCGAATACAGGAAACTTAAGAAGAGTAAAGCACTTGAGTTCTTTGATACATGGGAGATTGTCCTGGACGAGAATTTCACTGAAAAAGAGCTGGATACCAAAAAGTGGCAGCCTGAAAACTGGTTGTGTTACAGGATGTCCGGCGCAAGTTTTTCGCAAGAGGGTGAAAAACAGTCGTTCCGTGGTTTAAAAAACATTCAAATCAAGAATAATACCCTCACCTTGCTTGCCAGGAAAGAAAAAGTTGCAGGCAAAGTTTGGAATTCATCTGTGGGACTAATTCCCAAAGAACATGATTATACTTCCTCCATACTTAACACTGCTGATTTTTTCAGGATGAGTGAAGGTGTGGTAGAGGCGAAAGTCCGTTTTAAAAAGGATGCCACCATAATATCCTCGTTTTCTTTAACCGGGGAGAAGCCTTTTCCGCAAATTGATCTTTTCCGCAGCAATAAAAGGGGTGTAGGAATGGGTATAGTTGAAAAATTTGGCGACAAATCCGAAAAATACCTGAATCTTAAAGGACTGAATGACGGGCACTTCCACATCTACAGGCTGGAGATATTTGGTGATCAGCTTATATGGAAGATTAACGGCTATGAGGTTTTCCGGAACACCCTCCGGGTGAAGGAGCCGTTGTTTTTCAATTTGCTCACTTCACTTCATGGTAAAGTAAATGAACAGCAGCTGCCGCACCAGTTTGAAGTTGACTGGATCCGTGGTTTTGCACTTAAAGGATAAATCGGATAATAGTATGGTTAGTTGGCTTGATGAGTATGAGGCAGCGATAACGATCTGCGACCTTGAAGGAATTATTGTTTACATGAATGAGAGATCCAGGAAGTCCTTCATGAAATATGATGACAGCGGAGTCTCTGTCGGGTCAAGTTTGATCGAGTGCCATCCTGAACCGTCGCGGACTAAATTGCTTTCCATGCTGAAGGAGCCACAGGTTAACGTTTACACCATCGAAAAGAAGGGAGTCAAAAAATTGATCCGGCAAGCTCCGTGGTACAGCGACGGTGTATTCAGTGGAATGGTGGAGATATCTTTTGAGATTCCTTTTGAAATGGCCCACCATGTCAGAATGTGAGAAGGCAAAGGGAGAAATTTTTCCCGCTCTTTAAAGCGTCAATCTTCAACTTTGTGTTTCAGGGAGCGAAAGCCCTCTCCCAGGATTTCATTGGCATCCATGATTGTGATGAATGCATGCGGGTCGATGGCTGCGATCTGTTCTTCAAGAATGGCGACTTCCCTTCTGTTTACCACAGTAAATATTACGCTTTTTTCTGAGTTGGTATACATACCTACACCTTTGAGGTAAGTACCTCCGCGTTCAAGGTCAAACACTATTTTTTCGCGGATCTTCTCATGTTCATCCGATATAATGATCAGAGCCTTGTTGTAATTGGCACCATCCAGCAGCAAGTCCACCGCACGGCCTGTGATGTATATAACCAGGATGCTGTACAACGGGATCTGCCAGTCCTTGAAAGCAGCCAGTGCAATAAGTACAATGGCAGAATCAACCCAGATCAACATCTGCCCGATGGGTATGCGTGTATACTTGGTGATTATCATTGCGACGATATCACTGCCACCGGAGGTAGCTTTAGACTTGAAAATCAGCCCGAGACCTATTCCAGTCAGTACACCGCCGAAAATGCACGATAGCAGCACATCCTGCACCAATGGAGCATCCCCGATGTCCCTCATTATCGTGATTCCATCCATGAAAACGGAAGAGGAGACAAATCCGTAGATTGTTTTAACGCCGAATCGAGGTCCGAGCATCTTCATGCCCAGGTAGGTGAGCGGAATATTTACCAGCAGGTTGAAAAGTCCGATCGGGAATCCGTCGGGCCAAACAGCCATCCCTTTGGAAAGATAATGGATAATAATCCCAAGGCCATATACTCCGCCCGGAACAATTTTGTGTGGTGTGATAAAATATACATATCCTACCGCCATTATGAAAGAGCCAACCGTGATCATCCCATAGTCGAGAAACCACCTGGTTGTATAAATTCTTGGTTTGGTTGTCAGGGTCATTGCCAATGGTTTGTCTAAAATTAGGAAAAATATGCCGATGCAACGAAAGGTACGGTTAAGGACAAAAAAAAAGGTTCTTTTTGAGAACCTTTTTTGTCATCCTGATCATATCAGAATCTTTTCTCTTTGATGCGGGCTTTTTTACCGGTAAGTTTGCGCAGATAGAACAACCTTGCACGACGAACATGACCCATGCGGTTAATTTCGATACCGTCGATAAATGGTGAACTCATCGGGAAGATACGCTCAACACCAACGTTTCCTGACATTTTGCGGACAGTAAACGTTTTGGTTGTTCCGGTTCCTTTGATTTGAATTACAGTGCCCTTGTAGTTCTGAATCCGCTCCTTGTTACCTTCGACAATTTTATACCTGACGGTAATTGTATCGCCGGGGTGGAATGCGGGGAACTCTTTCTGTTCTGCCAAAAACGCATTTTCAGCAATCTTGATTAAATCCATTACAATTGTATTAACTAGTTTGACGAACGCAATGTAAACAGTGTCCAGTCGTTTGCTGCCAG
>CAZDLO010000175.1:0-5103 GCA_964506325.1 uncultured Tangfeifania sp. | reverse complement strand
AGCTCAGAAAAACAGAATACCGGCAATCCCGGACAACGGTATGACAAATAGAATAATGGATAGAGACAGGACTCCGCAGATGGTTCATGCAATCACCTCCGGAGTTTTTTACTTTAACCTTTAGCCTCTAGCCTTTATCCTTTTAATAGTTTATATTTGCTTTCCCAAATCAAATCAAATAAATTTTATTCAAAGCAATATGACGATCGAACAACTTAAAGAACTGTTTGTTAAGAAATTTGGTTCAGGTGAAATGAACGGTTATTTTTCTCCCGGAAGAGTAAATCTTATTGGTGAGCATACGGATTACAATGGAGGTTTTGTTTTTCCGTGCGCCCTGAGTTTTGGTATTTATTGCCTTGTAAGAAAGACATCCCGAAAGACAGTCCGGTTTGCCTCCCTTGATTTACCGTTTGAGGCTGAAGTAAAGGTTGAAGACCTGAACAAGGCAATCGGCAGGGAGTGGGTCAACTATCCGATAGGGGTTTTTGCCCAATTTATGAAAAAGGGGCTGTCCTTTGATTCAGGGGCTGATTTGCTTTTTTATGGTGATGTTCCAACTGGTGCCGGACTCTCCTCCTCTGCCGCCCTTGAAGTTGCAACGGCTGTGATGATCAATGATCAGTTTGGTTTTGGGATAGACAAAGTTGAGCTGGCAAAGATGGGACAGAAAGCAGAACATGAATTTGCACTTGTAAATTGTGGCATCATGGACCAGTTTGCTTCTGCTATGGGAGCAAAAAATCATGCGATCTTCCTCAATTGCGATACTTTGGCCTATGAATTAGTTCCTGTTGAACTTGACGGAGTGAAGATAGTTATCAGCAATACCAACAGTCCGCATAAGCTGGATTCCGGAAAATATAATGAAAGGGTTGCGGAATGCCATGCAGCAGTTGCGGCTATTCAACCTTTTATGAACATTTCTGCCTTGGGTGAATTATCCTGGGAGGATTTTCTGAAAGTTGAAGATAAGATTGAAAATGAAACAGTTAAAAGGAGAGCCCGCCATGTGGTGAGTGAAATCAAAAGGACCGAAGATGCTGTAAGAGAACTCAAAGCAGGGAATCTTGTCCGCTTCGGAGAACTGATGAACGGTTCTCATGACTCACTGCGTGATGATTATGAAGTAACCGGATTAGAACTTGACACCATGGTTGAAGAAGGCCGTAAGATTGAGGGAGTAATTGGAACCCGTATGACCGGTGGTGGTTTTGGAGGTTGCACAGTCAGCCTGGTTAAAGAGGAGGCAGTTAATGACTTTATTGAGCAGGTCGGACTTAATTACCACAAAAAAACGGGGTTAAAACCTGTGTTCTACGTAGCAGAAATTGGTGACGGAGGAAATCGAATTTTCTAAAACTAACTTTCATTAAACCATAAGACAATGACAAAAACTGATTCAAATAGCAAATATTTGTTCCCGTTAATAGTGATGGCTTCCCTGTTCTTTCTGTTTGGGTTCATCACTACCATGAATAATTCAACCATTGAATTTTTAAAAAATGCATTTGGGCTGGATGAAGTACAGAAACAACTTCCGAATACATTCTTTTACGGGGCCTATGTACTTTCGATCCCGGTTGGACTTTTGCTGATGCGGATTGGTTACAAAAACGGGGTCTTGCTTGGACTTGCCCTGATTGCATTTGGATTCTTCCTTTGTATTCCTGGTGTTGGCATGGGTTATTATGGTTTTCTCAGTACTGTCTCCGTATTTGCGATCGGAGTTGTAATACTTCAGGTAGTTGCAGGTCCCTATGTAAATGCGCTAGGTAGTCCGGAAACGGCAGCCAGCCGGTTGACTCTTACCAACGCACTGAACTCTGTTGCTACTGTTATTGCACCCATTTTTGTCTCTTTCCTGTTGGTAACTCCTAAAATTGAAGCGGGTGCGAAATTGGAAAATTCGGTAATTCAGAAAATTGTCCAGGGACCTTTCCTGATGATTGGTGTTGTTACCCTGTTGATCCTTGCTATCATGTTTTTTCTTAAACTGCCTGAAATCAAGGCAGAAGATGGAGATGTTTCCGCAGATTCAAAGGAGTACAAATCAAGTGCTTTCAAATACACCCATGTCTGGCTGGGCTCTCTGGCCATCTTTTTTTATATGGGTATAGAAATCGGCATCCCGAGTTTTTTTGCAGATTACGTCAACCAACTGGGATTGCAGGATATCAAATCAATAGACATGCTAAAGTTTTACTGGGGGGGACTTATGGTTGGCCGGGTAATTGGAATATTTGTCCTTCAGAAATACAAGGCTGCACAGATCCTCACCATTTGTTCTTTTGGAGGAGCTGCGCTGTTGGCCTCCTCGTTTGTCCTGGGTGCCGGAGCTCCTGCAGTTGCCATGTGGCTCTTCCTTGGAACAGGTTTGTTCCATTCCATTATGTGGCCTGTAATTTATAACCTGGCTCTTGAAGATCTAGGTCCTCTGGCTAAGGTAGCCTCGGGTGTAATTGCAACTTCCGTTATCGGAGCTGCCATTTTAATGCCTATCATGGGTGCAGTTCAAACGATAACCGGATCCGTTATCATTGCGGTCAGTACCTTGTTCCTGTACTATGCCTACCTTGTATTTTTTGCGCAAAAGGGTTCCAAAATCAGGTAAGAATTTTTTCAAAATATCAAAAAGCCATCCGCATTATCCGGATGGCTTTTTTTATGCACTGTCAAAAAGTTTCATCGAGGTAAATTGCGTTTCAGTTTCAGCGCTTTTTTATAACTTTAGCTTGAACAGGAAAACCACAAAACCAGAAATAGCAGCTTTATCTGGATGCAACATTGTTTTATATCAGAAATTCAGAAAGTTAACTACAAACAGCAAACAAACGTCTACAGATGAACTTATTATTACGATCTTCGGCTGCCTTGACTGCTGCCATTGCATGTTTCCCGGCATTCAGTGCCCCGAAGCCTAAACCTGTCAACATCATTGTTGTATTTATTGATGACATGGGTTATGGAGACCTGGGTTGCTATGGGGCTACAGGCTATTCCACTCCTAATCTTGATAAAATGGCTTCGCAGGGAGTTCGCTTCACCAATTTTGTCTCTGCACAGGCCGTCTGCAGTGCTTCGCGTGCAGGAATCCTGACAGGTTGTTATCCCAACAGGGTAGGAATCTCCGGGGCACTTATGCCGGGGAGTAAGATCGGACTAAATCCTGAGGAGGAGACAATAGCTGAAGTTTTGAAAAAGCAGAATTATCGGACAGTGGCAATCGGAAAATGGCACCTGGGAGACCAAAAGGAATTTCTTCCCCTACAGCAAGGCTTTGATGAATACCTTGGACTTCCCTATTCCAATGACATGTGGCCTGTCAACTTTGACGGCAAACCGGCAACTGCAGAAAGCAACAGCCGGAAAGCTGGCTTTCCTCCTTTACCCCTTATTGAGGGAAATGAAAAAATCAGGGAGATGAAAACACTCGAAGATCAGTCTGAGCTGACCACTATCTTTACCGGGAAGGCCGTGAGGTTCATCAATGAAAACAAGAAGAATCCGTTCTTTATCTACCTGGCCCACTCCATGTGTCACATTCCCCTGGCTGTCTCTGATAAATTTAAAGGGAAAAGCCAGCAAGGGTTGTTCGGGGATGTAATCATGGAAATAGACTGGTCGGTCGGTGAAATTCTAAAGGCGTTGGAGAACAACGGGCTGACAGGTAACACCCTTGTTGTTTTCACTTCCGACAATGGACCGTGGCTAAATTTTGGCGATCATGCCGGTTCTGCCGGTGGTTTGCGGGAAGGGAAAGGAGCCAGTTTTGAAGGGGGCCAAAGGGAGCCTTGTATCATGAAGTGGCCGGGACAAATTGCCCCAGGTTCTGTTTGCAATAAACTTGCATCCACCATCGACCTTTTGCCCACTTTCGCAGAAATCACGAATTCTCCGCTTCCTGCGAAAAAAATTGACGGGATCAGTATTTTGCCTCTTTTGAAAGAGGAACCCAATGCCAATCCTCGTAAGACCTTCCTCTATTATTACAGGAAGAACAGCCTGGAAGGCATCCGGCATGGAGACTGGAAACTGGTTTTTGCTCATCCAGGAAGAACCTATCACGGATTTCAACCAGGGAAAGATGGATTTCCGGGAGGAACCAATGAAAACTTCAATCATGAAGAGGGTTTGTATGACATGCGCCGTGATCCGGGAGAACAGTACGACGTCAGGGAATATTATCCCGGGGTTGTTGCTGAACTGAAGAAGCTTGCCCAGGATGCGCGGGAAGACCTGGGCGATGACCTGACACAGAATCCCGGGAAAAACCGGAGAGAGCCCGGGAAGATCAGTAATTAATCACTTAAATCGCTGATTTATTGTTTGGTAAACCGTAATTTTTATCCGGCATCCTGCTGAAACGTGTCAGTAAATTAGAATCGTTATAATTAATCTGATTATGAAAAAGATTTTTCTATCCTTAATTTGCGTAATTCTTGCCGGTTCAATGGCAATCGGGCAGGCTGTTCTGGAAGATGAGAGGTATGTACCTGAGACGGATCCCCTGGTTCTGAAAAAACTGGAGGAGTGGCAAAACATCAAATTCGGACTTCTGATGCACTGGGGCACCTACAGTCAATGGGGTATTGTGGAATCATGGTCTTTGTGCCCAGAAGATGAAGGTTGGTGCAAACGTGAAAAAGGTGCCGGGCCATCTGATTATTTTGCCTACAAAAAAGAATACGAGGGATTGCAGAGAACCTTTAACCCTTCAGGTTTTGATCCGGGCCGATGGGCGAAGGCGGCAAGGGATGCCGGTATGAAATATGTGGTCTTCACCACCAAGCATCATGACGGGTTCTGCATGTTCGACTCAAAATATACGGAATACAAGGTCACTTCCGTACAGTGTCCTTTTCACACCAATTCCAGGGCCAATATTGCCAAGGAGGTATTTGACGCCTTCCGTGCAGAAGGCTTATGGACAGGGGCTTACTTTTCGAAACCCGACTGGAACTGCAAATATTACTGGGATCCCTATTTCCCTCCATTGGACAGGAACGTGAACTATGATCCTGAGTTATATCCAGAAAAATGGAACCAGTTCATTGAATTCACCCACAACCAGTTCATGGAGCTGATGTCGGACTATGGTAA
>CAZDLO010000174.1:0-5196 GCA_964506325.1 uncultured Tangfeifania sp. | reverse complement strand
TAACGTAAACCAGTGTCTGCCTGCAGATACCAGGATCATCCGAGTCATATTTTAAAATGACAAGATCGCTGCTGCCGATGCGCTGCACAGTAACCTTTGAAATCGCTTTTACTGAATAGTGGGGGTCATTAAAAAAGAGCAGCTTATAAATGAAATTTGTGTCACTGCCCATCATATATGCCTTGAAGTTTGCTACTGTCTGCTCATATGATGCCATGTCAATGGAGGCCGGCTGTCTCTTCGAGGCATTCGATGTGTCCAGTGCCTGAAAAGAAAACACCTTGTCAATGGAAATAGAATCCTTCTGTGAATCGCGCGGACCATTTTGTTTTGGCTTTGTTTTTTTTCCTCCATTTACAACCAGTTCTAGTATGTGTGCGGGCGTTATTCTATGCAGCCTGTTGAATGACTGTTTTGAGATATACTTTGGATCATACTTGTTCAGCATAAGGTGCTGGGCAAGCAGCCGGATAGCAACGTCTTCCTGGGTTTTACGCGAATTAATCACATTGATAAGGTTGTCAAAAGCAGTGTTGTTGGCAAAGTAGCTGAAGGACTTATCCATATCAACACTGGTGCCTGAGGCAATTCCGGTGTAAAGCTTTGTCTCTGAAGAATAAATATATGCAGGCTTCCTGGTCAAATAAGCCACCAGAACCGCCAGCAATAATGGAATCAGCAGCAAGAGTACAATGTGTTTGCGCAGAACTCTTAAAAAATCAATTACCTTCATTCGTTTGCATTATAGCATTGTTTAAATTGAATTTCATTCCAACAATCTCTTCAAGAATCATATATGTTGTCAGAAACTCGGTACGCAAATTTTCAAAATCGGACTGAGCTTTGTTGACAATATCCGAGATCCTGCTATACTCGCTCAGGGGTATCGCACCATTTAAAAATCCCTTTTCTGCCATTATCATGTTTATTTTGATGGTTTCTATGTTTTTGGCAGAAAGTTTGATTAAACGTTGTTTAAGCAAGAGATCATTATACTGCTTGATTACAACTTTTCTCAACTCGATTTTTTTCTCTTCTACAAGGCATTCTGTGAGGTTAATCTGGGTTTTAGCCAGTTTTAGCTGGTTCCGGCGATCCAGAAAATCATAGATGGGAAATTTTATCGTACCTCCGACACCATATCTGAGTTCACTCCGGGATGATGCAACGGTCACATCAGTTCCATTACTTGAGGCATAGCTGTTAAAATTTCCGTACCTGACATCTGCCGCAAGGCCCAGGTTTCGGGTCCAGTAATCACGGTTAGACTGTAGTGTGTACTTATTAATCAGAATCTGCATGTCACCTGATTTCAATCCGGGATTGTTTGCAATGGCAGAGTCGATCAAAACGCTGAGTGAGGGAATCATGGTACTGATATCATCCTTCACAAGGCTAAAGCTTTGTGTGGACTGAGCATACCCGTGTGGAGAATAAAAATAGCAGCTGAAACATATTATTACTGCTGCGATGGCGGTTCTCATAGTTGCAAATATAATAAAATATGCACTTTAAAATGATGACCAGGGTTGCATTCTCTAGCTGACAACAAGTCAACTGATCACTTTTCCTCCAGCTTGGTAAATTGTCCTGTTATCTTTATCTGACTATTGAAAATGTGATAAATATAAGTTCCTTTTTTTAAACTCTTTACATCTACAATACTGGTACTTTCACCAGCAGGGTGCAAGGTGTATTTTTTTTGTATTACAATTTTTCCGTCTGTCCCTGCAATATCAAGATATACATCAGAGACAAGAGGGTTGAAGAATGGGATTAATAAATAGTTTATTGCAGGATTGGGAAAGGGATTCCTGGAGGACCTGGATAACAGTGGGTATTCAGGAATATCCAGAAAGGATGGGTTATACTCAGCTGCCCCAATGTCGAAAAGTGTGTCATAAGGCCTGGGACGATCATAAAAATCAAAAACGACATCCCTGTAAGCCTGATATCCTGTATTGATGAGTGGTGAATTTGCTCTTAAGGTACAAGAGTTGTCCTCAAATCCTGCATGGTCTGAATTTCTGGCCAGGTAATTGTTTTTAACAGCAGCCTCAATTCCCGGTTCAGGGAACATGATATAGGAATCTTCGCCGTGGTAACTTGTATGTCCATTCTCGTAAAAATCATAATTCCCTGGATTGATGATCACATTCGAAGCGATCAGACTGCTTGTGCTCAGTAAACTTGAAAAGCGTATTCCATCGGATTTGGGACTGATGATATTATTAAATATTATCGAATACAGGGAATCTGGTTGTCCTGTAATATCGTTCAGATAAATACCATGAATCATGTGGCTGAAGTTGGATGGCTCGAACTCTTTTCCGGCATTGGTGATGATGTTGTTGTAAATCCTGTATCCTCCCAATCCGTGACTTTCAATTCCATTTCCTTTACCATTAGAGATGTAGTTGTTGTAACAATCACATTTTGATCCTCCTCCGATTAATATTCCCGACATTTGATTGTGGTACCCGGCCTGGCTGTCAAAAGAAACGACATTGTGAAAAATCAGGCATCGGGAAGAGGCCGAACTGACCTGGATCCCATCCCAGCCGGTTCTGGAAATGTTATTGTTGTATACCTTCACTCCATCCAGCAAAGGAGGCATCAGCAATGTGTCGGTGCCATTGCATTGAACTTTTTGACCGAAGTATTTGGTACTGCCCACATACAATCCCTCCATTCCCACATTGGAAATTCGATTGTCGTGTATCAGGCTGTTGAATTGGGTGAATTTTTCCCGGGTGGCCAGAAAGGAGCAGTCAGGGTCAGTTTTGGCATATATTCCTCCACCGGATACACTATCAATGGAGATGTGGTCAATCTCAAAATCAGAACTCATATCTCCGATCCCGACTGCGCTGCCTCCCGATACACGACGGATGTCAATACCATATAAAACAGAGGGGTCGCCTGTCCCGGTGAGCCTGAAATGCACACAGTTACGGATTGAAATACCGAAATAGTGATCAGTACGCAGTAAGACGGTGCCTTTACCATTGATAATCACAATGGGGTGCCCGGGTGCACCAGTGAAATTCCTGAGGATCAGAAAGTCACGATTGCCCGGCTCAATGAACAGGGTATCTCCCGGTTTTATGCTGTTGAACGGGGGTAAAGTGCCGTCAGCAATTGAAACGGTTCTATCCAATTGAATACTTGTTCCCTGGGCAAAAGATCTGATTGATCCTAAGCACAAAAGAAGGCATATCACAATTTTAAAATGTCTCATTCGGAGTTATAGTTTCTCATTTGATCAGCTCTTTTTGGTTGAACTGACAACGATCATGAACTTTTGCTTTAATGTGAGGAAGTATGATTCATAATATTTGTAGGATAACCCGGCTAATCCAATCGTTAATATTATTGATACTGAATAGAGTATCGCATTAAAGGCAATCCAGTTTTCCTTGTCAAGTCCGATCTTCTGCAGGATGGTCATCACAATGGCAATACATAAAGTATGGTACATGTAAATTCCGAACGAAATATTACCAAGATAGGCATACCAGGGATTCTCAAGTTTGAGGAAGAAGCTTTTATTCGTTGATATGTTCAATATCAGTATGATGAAGATCATGGCTTCCAGGATGGTGTGTCCGATAAACAGAAATCTTGTTCCGAGCAGAAAGATGATTCCCAGCCCCATGAATATCTGGGCAGCCGGGTGATAAACCATCTGCAGTATTTTTTCTTTTTTGTAAAAAAGGATGTAGGCACCGATTGCACCAAACGACATCTGTTCTATCTGGAACAGATCCCAGAAGCGTTGAATGGTCCTCAGGTAGGCCATGTACCTGTAATCGGGTGTCAGGATGTAATCAAGTGATATTGCCATTATCACGGATACAGTAAACTTAAGAACAATAAAAATGATGAGGAACTTCAGCAGGTTTTTTCTAAATTTCCTGATTAATAGTGGCCAGAGAATGTAAAACTGCTCCTCGACACCTACCGACCATGATTGGTTAGCTCCAACTACAGGCGATTCCGTTACGCGTAAAACATTGGGCAACATAAATAGAAACAGCAGGATTTTCAAACCGAAATGCTCGTGTAGTTTGGCAACCGGTCCGATCGTGATAAAATAGGGTAAGATGAAAAATGTCAGGATCATGATGAGGTAATAGAGCGGCCAGATACGGAGAATCCTCCTGATATAAAAGTTTTTAACCGCAATGTGATGCGTTTTTTCCCACTCGACAAGCAGCAGGTAGGTTATTAAAAACCCACTAAGTACAAAAAACAGTGCCACACCCTGATGTCCGATTGATTCAACGAAGGGCGTCATGAAAAAATTGGGCAGTTTTTGCCATAGTTTGAATTGTTCCACATGATGGAGAATCACGATAAAGGCTGCCCAGAACCTAAGTCCATTCAATCCTGGGAAAAAGATTTTATTGTTGCTCATCGACAGATTTTTGAATTAGTTTCAAAATGATGAAATGTCTGTAAGAGTCCTTTTGTACAAGGTAATGCTATTCGTCTTTGATGAAAAACTTACGGCTGTACCACCACCGATCAGGATCGTCAATTTCAAATCCTCCGGCAACACCGCCATAACAATCCTGAAGAAATTCAAGTCCGGCTCCTGCATTGATCTCGATAATTGCCGGGCCATCTTCTGTAAATGCCACATCCCATCCGAGGTATTTTATCTCATAAAATTTTTCAGCCACGCCAATAATAAATGTCTCAACCTCCTTCCAGTAAGGAAACTGGTAGTCGCCAAATATAAAACCTGTATCCGGGTGGTTCGTCACCCTGTCACGAAGGCCTGTGAACCCAAACTGGGCAAAGGTGCCTGTGCCTTTATCAACCCTGCAAGCCAAACCATGTTGGCTTGCATTGTCGATCTGATTACCTTTTTGCCCCATCCTGAGCATGGAATAGATGATTTCACCCTTTCCATTTTCAACTTTTGTCATTATTCGGAACGTGTTGATCGCTTTTGGATAAATTTTATTGATCTCCTGGTGTTGAACAAGGCCTTTCTGAATGATATAATGTTCATCTTTTAAATTTATAAGGATAAATGAAGCATCCAGCACTTCATGTTCTTTGTTTCTGAATTGTCCATTGATATGATTAAAAACGATAATTCCTCTTCCCCCGAGCCCGAAAGTCGGCTTGACGAAAATCTTTTCAGCGTTGGTCTGACTGATCATCTGATAAATAGTTTCTGGC
>CAZDLO010000173.1:0-5198 GCA_964506325.1 uncultured Tangfeifania sp. | reverse complement strand
TGCCTTTGTAAAAAAACATTTCACCGGAAAGTTTGGGCGACCTTTTTGCCTCAAACCACATTTTCCCGTTCCCGGATGTCAGGGTCACATCACCGAGCCATGGATCACTGTAAGTTCCTGTATATAAACTATCCACGAAAGACAAGGAAGATTTGCCCTGCTGTGAACCTATATCCTTCCATATCTCGTCAGATATTTTCCTGGCATGCTGAACCTGTCCGGCAGACTGGGTACTGTAGGCTTTAATCCAGTTTGTTTGAGGTAGTCCCAGGTAACTGTCCTTGATTGTGTTGGTGATGGAGGAAAAAGCCTCGCCCGATTGCTGGTTGGTAAAGACAATGATACCAAGTTTTTTCTCAGGCAGGAGTGTAACCTGAGTCACCATCCCTCCAAGTCCTCCTGTATGGGAAACCTGCTTGTAACCCTTCACATCGCTGATAAACCAGCCCAGTCCGTAGCTGGAGAAATGAGTATTGTAGGGTGGACTGCTCCTGGCAGGAATTATCGTATTCGGGGCCCACATGGCATCATGGACCTCCTTGCTGAATAGTTGTTTTTCAGGATTATCCCCGTATTTTCCATGGTTCATCTGCATCATGATCCATTTACACATGTCATTAATATTACTGTAGATGCCCCCGGCAGCATCACCTGTTTCGGTAAAATCCCGCTCAATTACCTGCAATACCCCGTCCACAGGGGCATGAGGATCAATCACGTTGGATTTGTCTTTTATCCTGCTGTAGGTAGCCGCGCTTCCGGTCATACCCAATGGCCGCATGATCCTCTCTTCAATGAAATCTTCCCAGCTCATTTTCGATACCCTGGCAACTACCTCACCGGCAACTATATAGAGCAGATTGTCGTAATCAAATTTTGATCTGAATCCTGAGACGGGCTTCAGGTAACGGAGATTGTGGATGATATCGGCCACTGCAAAATCGTTCCCCCCTGGCCAGATCATCAGGTCTCCTGCCCCAAGCCCCAAGCCGCTCCGGTGCGTAAGCAAATCCCGTATGGTAAATTCTTCTGTCACATAAGGGTTATAAAGCCTGAATTCAGGTATGTAATCAATGACCTTGTCGTCCCAGTTCAATTTATGCTCATCTGCCAGGATCCCAAGTGCCGCTGTGGTAAATGCCTTGCTGTTGGAGGCAATGCCAAAAAGGGTGTTGGCATCCACATTGAGCCTGGTGTTGAGCGAACGCAATCCGTAACCTTTCAGGTGAACAATCCTGTTTCCCTGAACGACGGCAACGGCAATGCCCGGAACATCAAAGGCTTTCATAGTTCTTTCAACCAGGCTGTCGATCCCGGCTGTTCTGATTACCTGTGCACTGGCGGAGATACTGAAAAGAAAAAAAAGTACCAAAGGTGCCAGGCATCTGAATAAATGGCTGAATTTTTTCATAATCCGGTTTTAATAATGGCTCCAAAATACCAAATAACTCTTAAAAACAGGAACGGGGATTGAAAAAGATTCATGGCAGGTTGGCAGGGAGTTCGGGCTGGACGACCTTCGGGCCATTTCAACCCTTCAGGTAATAGTGTCGGGTTAATGCCTCCTCAAAGAGTAGTGCCCTGGCTGGCCGGCCCCTGGTTTTCCAAATCCCCTTTGCGCCAAAAAATGAATATTGATTGGTTTATCCGTTGTTTTTCATAATTTCATCGATGATAGTCCGGGCACAATTCTGGCTGGAAACACCTGATTATCCCGACTATTAAACAGAACTCCTTTCGGAATTATCATCCCTTACGGTACACATTTCAATTATTTTACGTTTAAAGAATCCGGAACAATGAATCTCGTCAGGCAACTTCTAATCTACCACATTGTTTGGATGAATAAAAAACTAAACTTCAAGTCAGCAGTCCTGCAATTTATCTTCTGCGGAATCCTCATACTGAGCCTGATTGTCCCAAACCCGGCAAGTTCCCAGGAACAACAGGACACCCGAACGATGGTCTGGGACAGTTCACTGCCTTTCCCCCCGGAAGAGGAGATGTCCTTCCCAGCCGGTGCCAGGGATATCATGGTTCACCGGGCAGGTTCAGACCAGTATGGATTTTTACATGATGCTGCAATCGTTGAACACAATAAAGTTCTATTTGCGGCCTGGTACAACTGTCCATCGGGCGAAATGGAAGGAGAATCCCTGATACGGGGAAGGAGATCAGCCGACGCCGGGCTTTCCTGGTCAGGACTTGAAACTATCGCCGGCGACCGGCAGAAGAAGGGTATCATGTATGTGCCGGTGACCTTTCTTTCCCTGAAAGGTGTTTTGCATGCATTTGTGGCGAATATGGAAGGTGGCCCGGACAAGGTCACACGGTGTGAAGCATTCGTTTTGGACGACAAGGTGGATGCATGGAGAAGTGCCGGCTTCATTGCCGGTCCATTCCTGCCCAATTGCCCCCCGGTAAAAATGGCAGACAACAATTTCATCATGGCGGGACGCATGGCTGCCAAGGCCGGTGAATTGCCCATAATACCTGCGGTTGCCATCAGCCATGGGGATCTGGTTACTGAACCCTGGGATATTATCCCGTTAAATTACAACGGCAAATTACCTGCCGGTGAAAGTCCCGATTTCCCGGAAACCACCGTACTTGTTGATGGGGCGAATGTAACGGCCTTCGTCAGGAACCATTCGAAGTACCCCATCCTGTTCATCAGCCCTGATTACGGGCGGACCTGGTCGGACCCGAAAGTGCACAACTTTCCGTTTGCCTCCTCCAAAATCTTTGCCGGAACGCTCAGCAATGGTCAGGATTATGTGCTTTCCAACCTGGTTTCGAAGGGATACAGGGATTTACTTACAATTGCCGTTACCCGTCCCGGGGAAAAACAATTCTGCAGGATATGGAAAATCAGAAAGGGTTACAGTGAGTCACTTGCTTCAGGACCTGAATGGTCCTACCCTTGCGCCACGGAACATGAAGGGAAATTATACGTTGTGTACACTTCCGAAAAACATCATTGCTGCCTTACCATCATCCCTTTAGAATCCCTGATCATAAAGGATTAGAAGGTGTTTCAGCCGGTATGGCACAGGAGGAGTCTTGCCAATAAAGTAGAAAAGTAAAATATAAATAATGACCAATGACATTAGATGGTATGAACCCCATGTTGGATGTTTTTTTTGCCAAAGCCAAAAAATGGCAGGCAGAACTGGAAAAACTGAGAATGATCGTGCTGGACTGCCGGCTGACAGAAGAGTTGAAATGGTATCAGCCATGCTACACCTTTGAAAATAATAATGTACTGATTATAAGTGGATTTAAAGACTATTGCGCGCTAAATTTCTTCAAGGGAACCCTGTTAAGTGACCCAAAGGGTCTGCTTGTCAAGCCAGGGAAGAATACGCAGGCGGGAAGTCAGATACGGTTTACCGGGGTCAGTGAAATAGCAGACCTGGAACCCATCCTGAAGAGCTACATTATTGAAGCCATCGCAGTAGAAAAGGCCGGATTGAAGGTGAATTACAAAAAGACGGAAGAGTTTATCATCCCTGATGAATTTCAACGCAAGCTGGATGAGATCCCAGTCCTGCAAACAGCTTTCAAGGCCTTGACCCCCGGGCGCCAGAGGGCCTACCTCCTTCATTTTTCCGCACCCAAACAATCCGTAACCCGGGCATCAAGGGTTGAAAAATGTACTCCGCAAATCCTTGGAGGAAAGGGTTTGAATGATTGATTTTCTGGTTTATAGCCTATAACAGGCCCTGGTGTTTTAACCGCTGCTGCGCAGGTGTCTTTGTGCGCAACTGTGGAATAACAAAGATTGGAAGAGGGAATTCCCCCTGCAGGTCGAAAACATTATCAGGAAGAACAGACATTCCGACACCCGGTATTTTTCAAACCCAATCACAAAGCACTGATAGTCGGAGCCTTGAAGAAATGGTTACTTCCGGTATAGAAAGCAATCAGCTATAATTCAACGAAATACAAATTTTTAATCTGTCTGAGGTGCTAATAAGGTATACAGGAAGTAAATATTTTCACTTTCAGATGTTTTGGAGTCTCTAAACTCTAAAGCGTATGACATGTCACTAATAATGATATCTACATTGGGCAATGTACAAAATATCATCATCCACCCTATAAACCAACCTATGCTCGCCGGTGATCCTGCGCGACCAGAACCCGGATAAGTTTTGCCGCAAAGCTTCCGGCTTTCCTGGTCCGGTGAAGGGTGTACGCTGGCACTCCTTAATCAAAGCATTTATCTTTTGGAATATCTTTCGATCGTTGTCAATCCAAAATTGATAATCTTCCCAGGCCGATTTGTCCCAAAGAATATCCATGTCTATTGCTCAATAATGGGATGCTTTATCAAATTGCGCTTTTCATTGATGTTTTCAATGGACTCTTCAAGACGCTGCCGGTTGGCCTTGCTATTGTTCAAGTGGTAAGTTTCCTGCAGGGAATTGAATTCATCCAATGGCATCATTACAATACTTTTCCCTTTAGGCCGGTGCACAACCAACAACTCCTCATCATTGGAAACGGCATCAAGGCTGGTTTTTAAATTTTGCCTCAGTTCTGAATAATTGACGGCTCTCATGTTAGTACATATTTTAATCCGTACAAAATTACGTACTTTTTTGACATAGCCTAATTTCCCTTATGATATTCGTTAGTTTGTCCGGTTACTTTCCGATGCAGAAAATGTTAAAAGTTCATAATCAATTATATAACTATTATGAGGTACAAATAAGGTGCAGATATTTTTGATTTTCTGTTTTCTTGCCTACATGTATTGTTTTGTAAATTCGGCTGTCCCTTTTATTTGCCGATTATTTTAATGCAATGAGCGTTTTTGTAATTGTATCTCTTAATTTTTGTTCAACTTCTACATCTTCAGCGTATTGATGCCAATTGCAAACCACTGCTTTTATTTCATCGATAATCTTTTCTCCTTTTTTGATGTTGTTTGCTGTCGCAATGGTCATCAGATCAGATTTGGTTATATCCAGATATTTTCCATTGATGCTCAGGGTATGCTGATTTACCCATGGGTTTTTGGGATCATAAGAATAACATACATCGTAAGCCGGTGATAGTTCCCATTTTCCATCTTTTTTAAGCCTGAAAGAAAAGTTCTTTGTGTGATCGTCGTAGTTTGTTGCCATGACGTTAAACACCATTCTGCGGAACATTTGTTCAGCTTCAGGATAAGTTAGTTTCAGTGTGCG
>CAZDLO010000172.1:0-5225 GCA_964506325.1 uncultured Tangfeifania sp. | reverse complement strand
ACCGTGGCGGTGGTGATCGTGGTGGTTTCAACCGTGGCGGCGGTGACAGAGGTACCGGTCGCAGGTCCAGTTATTAAGCAGTCGGACGCGTCGTAGCTGATTGGCTACAGTTTGAACTATTTTTGTGCTGAGTTCGTGTAAGAAAGATTATATCTTGACTTAACGGTCTGATAATTAATCGAAATTGAAGCACAACACTTAGATAATCCAAACAAAAGCAGAATCGTTCCAAAGCTTATTATAGCATTTAAGAGGGCTCCTAACAGGAACCCTCTTTTTGTTTTATCCAAAAATCAGAGAAATGAAGAATGAATTGATTAGTCCGGGCGTTGAGAATAGCCTCAGGAATCTGGGGTTTGAATCCTTAAATCCTATGCAGTCAGAGATGATAAAGGTATGCAAAACCGCCAGGCAGGTTCTTCTGTTCTCCCCCACCGGCTCCGGAAAAACGGCAGCATTTCTCTTCCCTGTTCTGGAAAAAGTCATACTCAGGAAGTCGGGTACCTCTGCCTTGATATTGGTACCTTCCAGGGAACTGGCTTTACAGATCGAACAAGTCTTCAAATCCATGGGAACAGGTTACAAAGTCACAACCTGTTATGGCGGGCATAAAGTTAAAACTGAACTCAACAACCTGACGGAAACACCATTACTTTTGATTGGAACACCAGGCCGGATCAATTATCATCTCGAAAAAGGGAATATCAGGTTAGATGACCTTGATGTTTTGGTTATGGATGAATACGACAAGTCTCTCGAATTTGGTTTTGAAAGGGAAATATCCTCGATTATAAGCCATATTCCGGCACCAGGTCAGGTCATCCTCACATCGGCCACTCAGTCGGTAAATTTGCCTGATTTCCTGCAATTCAGGCAGCCTGTGGTACTTGACTACACCTCTGCTTCTAAGCCGTCCGGACTTGAGATAAAAATTGTAAGATCCGAAGAAAAGGATAAACTTTCCCTTTTGCTGAGATTGTTGAAAATTACGGATGATGGTCTGTCCCTGGTTTTTTGCAACCATCGTGACGCAGTTGAGAGAATCAGTTACCTGTTAAGCGAAAACAGTATTCACCATGACACCTATCATGGCGGATACGAGCAGGCTCAACGTGAAAGAGCCCTGATCAAATTCAGAAACGGAAGCACCCAGGTGCTGGTAACTACTGACCTGGCATCCCGCGGACTGGACATAGAAGGTGTAACCAATATTATTCATTATCAGCCGGCAGGCAGTGAAACAGTTTTCGTTCATAGAAATGGCCGGACTGCCAGGATGAACAATAACGGGACTGTCTGGGTTTTGTTGTCAGCATCGGATCCAATACCAGGTTATGTGCCGGAATACAGTATGGAAGTACAGGTGCCAGAAAAAAGTGTTCCAAACAAAACCCCGCATTTTTCAACACTCTACTTTGGAGCGGGGAAAAAGGATAAAATCAGTAAAACGGATATTGTAGGACTCCTGATTCAGAAGGGCGGACTTCAGAAAGACGAGATAGGGCTGATAAATATTCTTGACCATGATTCTTTCGCAGCCATTCCAACATCAAAAATCAGGAAGGTCGTCCAACTTTTGGAAAATGAAAAAATCAAGAAAAAAAGGACAAAAATTGAACATTCCAACTAACCTACATCTGAAGCACCATTCTGGGCTTTTGAGGTAATGCACGGTAAAGGGTTATAGCATCTGTTTTGGACATTGTGATTACGATTTTCGGCATTACAATTTCACGATTGAATGCAGACAGTGCTTTAATGGATTTTCCGGCTTCCCGGTTGAAGAGGCTTGTTTTTAAACTGTCAATCCGCATTTTGTCTTCACCCTCACTGATATCTGATTGCTGAATGATCAACTGAAGATTGCGGTCAAAATTCATGACAATATATACATCTCCGGTCCTGCGGGGAGCAGGAGTAGCTTCGATTTTGCTGGCTTCAATGGTATCCTTGGGAGCAATTTTGACGAGAAACGGAACCCTTTCGATAGTTGCCTCAGCATTTTTGAGTACGAAAGGCCGAGAAATCCAACGAAGGAAAGCATCGGAATGATTATTTCTGATGGCATTGCTTATCCATACGTCACTGATATCGCTGTCATGCAGCGGAATCCCTTTCATTTCAAGCCGGGCAACCTTGTTTACCAGGTCGAGCACCAGGTAAATGGAGTCCTCACCGGAGAGGTTGTAACGGGATCTTAGCAATGACTCTGTTTTCTTCAACTCAAAATAATTTCTGAGATCCTCCTTGCTGTTGGAAACGGCATCCTGTGCTACCGGTTTATCCTGCGACCGGTTGTCTGTTTTACCAGCGTTTTTATCTGAAGATTTCCGGGCTGAATTGACTGCCTTATCCGACTTTTTAGCATTGTTAGTTGCTTTGACTTCAGCTTTTGGCAATACAGCTTCAGGGAGCGGATTCTTTGTAACAACCGGCAAAATCACGTTGGTGGTAAGAATATAGACAGTGATCATCGCCAATATGATTGTGACTGACCAAAAGAGAGATTTTTTTGCCATTTCGATCAATTAATAGATAAATACTTTTGCTCCTTTATCAAGGGTTGTGAAAATTACTTCAAGATCGGCATCGCCCAATCTCACACAACCATGAGTTACCGGTAATCCGAGAAAACGCTGGTATAAAGTTCCATGAAGCATGTATCCATCACCAATATTCAGGGCATAATTTCCAAGGGTTGCTTCATCGTACCTTTCAGCAGAGCGTGCTGAAGGAGGTTTCAATCCCTCTTCGATAAAAGCCCAGTCGGGTTTGGTCCAGACCGGATTTTTTCTTTTGAGTTGCACAGAAAACATTCCTTTGGGCGTTTTAAACGGTTTTCTGGTACCGTTCGGATAGACGAGGATTTCATCCTTACCTGTTGAACACACCCCTGTACGAATGGTGTCCCTCGAATTGCGCAGTACAAACCTGTTTTCAGAGGTATTAATCAGGATATAGGGTTTTTCGGGCATCAGGTCTTTGAGCTTGTTTTGCAGCGAGGCAATGTTGGATTTGCTGACCTGAATCTGTTTGCCGATATTTTTCACATTCAATTGGGACGAGGTAAACCAGGATTTTACTCCGTAGGCAGCATTCTGATAAACAGGTGTGAATAACACAATTGTAGGTATCCAAAGACCAAGAATGACAGGTATGATCCATGGAGCATATTTCCCAAACCAACTTTTCTCTTCTGTTTCCATGGCTTAAAAATAGTTTTAATTTAGCAGGTCAGAAAGTGATACCGTTGAGCCTACAATAGTAACAGGTGAACCTACAGAAAGTTTACTGAACAAATCATCAATTTTTTCATCGGACAGAGCAACACAACCTTTTGTCCAGTCCACTCCCTTTCCCCCGTTTCCATGAATTTCTATCAGGCCACCAATCCCCCGGCTTTTGGGTATCTGGCCGCTTCTTCGTCTCGCGGCAAATTCTACCCGGTCTTCCTCATTCGGGAAATTCAGCATCATTGCCTTGTAGTAACCCGAATCCCTGGAATTTTTCTTTCGGGTAACCAAATATCTACCTTCAGGAGTTGCATAGTCTCCGGCATACAGCTTATCGCCGATCCAGTTTTTACCAAATTCAACATCATACTCTTTGCTGAGTTTTCCATTGTAATACAGAAAACCTTTGTGTTTAATCTTATCGATAACCAAGGCATAAGACCTGGTATTTGCAGAAGCAGTGATTGTATTTTCCACCCATTTCTGCCATATGGAAAATTTTGAGAAATAATCCTTTAAGGTTTCATTTACCTCACTATCAGCGTAACTGATACGGGCTTTCCCCTCATTTAATTTTTTGTTGGCTAAAATAATGTCCCCTTTTTCAAAAGCGTTCAGGCTCTCCTCTACTGAAAGTTTTCCGAACTCATAATCTTTGCGTGTCTGTGTTCTGAGAGGCAGTTTGATGAAAAAATCATGGTAGCTATCCAGTTTTTTGCGGAGCAATTCGGTCTCTTTAAGGAAACGGGCTTTCTGTGTATCCTTGTTTGCACCGGACGAATTCAAGGCCAGTTCAGCCTTCAAGATTGCGAGTGCAATAAGTTCCCTCGACTTTGAGAAATTTCTTTGAAAAAATAATTTTTCATTCTGCCTCTTGAGTTCAATAAAGGCATACTTATAATTTGTTTCGGCAGACTGGTAATATTCAGGTGCATATACGTCTGCATTCACCTTTTTGCCTTTGGTCAATACCTCATTGCATTTGGTGAAATCTTCCATGGGTGGAGAATCCATGAAGAGTATCAGAAGGACCAATACGATAAGGGATAACATGGAAAATATCCCCAAAAAAAATAGCGACTTTCTAAAAAAACCTGGTCTCACGTTAATTTCTTTTTGCAGCACATCCTGAAGATGCTGGCATTTTTTTTTGTAACAGGGCCAAATGGTTGCCTTATCTGAAAAATAAGATGCCAGTTTGTAACTGACAACATAAGATCAACTATGAACTTAAAAAAACCCCCGGAAATGTTCCGGGGGTTATTTCGTTAAGAATTTTTCAAAAAATTCTTATTACTTTTTTCCGCCTTTAGCTTTTGCGATAACGTCTGTCAATTCAGTGTTGATAGCTTTAGCTTTCTCAACGGCTGGTTTAACTTTCTCAGAAAGAGTTAAGATATCTTCGTTATTTGTCAAGCCAGCTGATACTTCAGTCAAAACTGTTTCAACAACTCCAATTTCCTGACCGATAGCTTCCAGAGCAGCTTTACCTTCTTTACCTTTAGGTGCTTTTGCCAATAATTCTTTGTCAGAAGCGATAGTAGTTGTCAATTCAGCAATGGCAGCAGTAACTTCAGCTTTCAAAGCTTCTTTTCTTGCAGCTGTTTCTTCTACTGCTTTGTTAGAAAGAGTAGTAACAGAAACTAAAGAAGTTTTGGCAACGTCATAATTTCTGAACAATGCAAATTTAGCATTTTGCTCTTCAACCTGAGCAAGACCAGATTTCTGTGCATCAACTGCAGCCTGGAAAGAAGCGGCAACATAACGGTCAGCACCTGCTTTTTTTTCTTCTTTTATAGCAACGCTAGCAGCATCGATGTCAGCTTGAGGAACTTTAGCACAACTTGCCAATGTAACAACGAGAACACTTAAAGTAACCAGTTTTAATAATCCTTTTTTCATAGCTTTGAAAAATAAATGTAATTAATGTAAATCGAGTTTTTGTTCAAACAATTTTAACTTTTAGACGCAAAGGTTTCTTAAAGTCACCGC
>CAZDLO010000171.1:0-5287 GCA_964506325.1 uncultured Tangfeifania sp. | reverse complement strand
AGCGCCGATTCTCGATACTGGGGATTCGTACCGGAAGACCATATCGTAGGAAAAGCATCATTCGTGTGGTTATCCCTGGACAAAAACAAATCATTTCTCGCAAAAATCCGGTGGAGTCGCTTTTTCATGGGTGTAAAATAATACTACCGCTTTCCTGCAATGGAAGAAGGCATCAACAGGGTGATCCTGAGCAGCGCCTACCTGGCTCCTGTACAGTATTTCACAAAATTAATAACATATGATGAGGTATGGATTGAATTGAGGGAACACTTCCTCAAACAATCCTACCGGAATCGTTGTGTCATACTGACTGCAAACGGCACACAAAACCTCTCCATACCAGTTGCAGAAGGGTCAAACTCAAAACGTCTGATCTGCGAAGTTGTTATATCTTACGATCATCCATGGCAAAAATTGCATTGGAAAGCAATTATTTCGGCTTACAACAATGCACCATTTTTCGAATATTACTGCGATAGCCTTGCCCCCTTTTACCATGAAAAAAAGTGGAAATTCCTGACTGACTTCAACCATGAAATCCAATTGGTTGTCCTGAACGAACTCAAAGCAAAATGTTGCATTGCAGGGACAGAAGATTTTGCTACCCCGGGAAGTTTCCCGGCAGGAACCGATGATCTGAGATATTCTATCCATCCCAAAAGCACCCGGCAGTCAGGAGATGAAGATTTTTTTCCCCTGCCCTATATGCAGGTTTTTCAGGAAAAATTTGGATTTACCCCCAACCTGAGTATTGCGGACCTGTTGTTTAATGAAGGGCCAAATGCTCTGCAGGTATTAATAAATTCAGCAGTAAGAAATTCCGGATAACCGTTTACGGCGAAGTACTCCAAAAAAAACTACAATCATTCCCCTGGCGGTATGATCCTGCGCATCAGCCTCATCTGGTGAGAATACCTGCCGGTATCTATGTTGAATATCCCGAAATGATCTATGTTATCGATCCTGACTTTACCGGATGAATGAATGATCTTGTTCTTCTCCCATATGATTCCGACATGAACAATCTTACCCTCTTCGTTGTCAAAAAAAGCCAGGTCACCAGGCAAGGCCTCTTCCACGAAGGTGATATTGTCGCCGATTGAGGCCTGCTGTTGGGCATCCCTGGGAAGTTGTATTCCAATCATCTTGTAAAGAATCTGGGAAAAACCCGAACAGTCAACGCCAAAAGGTGAACGTCCGCCCCATAAATAAGGTGAATTAAAATATTTCAGGGCATTATCAATCAATATGTTTCTGATGTTTTTCTTCACTGGCAAAATTCGATCTCCCTGAATGGTATAATAATCCTCCCCTATCTTGAAGGTGTTGTTTCCGGATTTATAAAAGGGCAGAGAACTTCCGGCAACAATAAGAAAATTACTGTAACCCTTCTCCGGTTGAACAATATTAAAGGGATCTGTAGTGATTATAGCATGTTGCTGAGATATTTGCATAAATGTTTTTTCCGGAATTTCATTGACCATCTTCTGGTCTATCCATCCAACATATCCGTCAAATTCAAGTTTAACCTTGCACCACTTCTTATTTTCATCCAGGATGCTGTAGTGTTCTCCGAAAAGTATCTGGGTGCACATTTCACTGGTCTCGCTGGGATCAGTTCTGACAGGTACAATGCTAAGGTTGGAGATTCCGTATCTCATTAAAAAATTACTATTTTTGAATAATCCCAAAGATAAAAATTTATTGCGTTTTGGATTACGAAATAGGTAGGATTGTGCTGTTGGAAGGGATTAATATAATATTCAGCTGAACCGGAGACCTCAGAAAGTCACAGCCAGTTCTGGTATTTATCATAAACTAATTAAGGTTATTAAATGGACCGGAAAAAACAAAAGTGGATGAGTCAGAAAAAAGGTCACAGGATCTTTCTGGCCGCCATTTTCATTTTGACTGGCATAGCACTCTATTTCTCCCTTCCTAAAGAAGCCAGGTTTCGTTACGAATACCAGAAAGGCAGGCCCTGGATGCACAATACACTCTTTGCTCCATACAGTTTTGCCATTCAAAAATCAGAGGCAGAGTTTCAGCACGAAAAAGACTCTTTGCTGAAAGAACAGGTTCCCTATTTCGTATTTGCTGATTCAATATCAAAGAACCAGGTATTGCTCCTCAACAAGAATATTGAAGGATCCATCGTAACAAAATCGGGGAAGTCGGTACAACTGGGTTTACTGAAGCTGAAGTTATGTGGTATTTACAACGACCTGTATAACAAAGGTATAATCGATCAGAATTTTGCCAACAACCCTGTCCTTTCAAAGAAAGGCACCCTTAAGATCCTGAAAAACAACATCGGTAAAGAGATTTATCTTAAGGATATCTATACCCTGAAAAGTGCCTACAGCGAGGTAAATACCAAAATTGCCGAGATGAAAACAATTCATCCTGACTGGGCAGATTACCTGAATAATTTTCAACCCGAAAATTTCCTGGCCTCCAACCTAATTTTTGACCAGGAAAAAAACAAGCAAATTGAAGATAAGGCACTTGAAAATCTTTCTGCTAACCACGGCATAGTCCAGGAAGGTGAAAGAATAGCCTCGCAGGGGGATATTATTTCTGCAGCAACATTTTCAATTCTGGAATCTCTCAGAACCTCCTATGAGAAAAGCCGGGGTGAAAACTCCAAATTCATTCTGGTCATTTGGGGAAGAGTCCTGCTGATAATGGTTCTGCTACTGACCTTGTACTTGTTCCTGCTGAACATCCGGAGAAAATTAATGCGCTCCAAAAGGGATATATCCTTCATACTGGTTACTCTCTCCCTGATGATCATACTCTGCTCCCTGGTCATAAAATGGGGTACATTCGACATTTACATTGTTCCATTCACAATACTGGCTCTGATAATCAGAACTTTCCTGGACACAAGGGTGGCCATATTTGTCAATACCATTGCCACACTTATTGTTGGATTCATCGTTCCGAACGGTTATGAATTTGTCTTGCTACAGATTCCGGCTGGAAGTATTGCCGTTATCAGCCTCAGTAAAATGCAAAAGCGCGAACAGTTGCTGCTGACAGCCCTTCTGCTTTTCGCATCCTATTCTGCCATCTTCATCGGATTCTCCCTCATCCAGGAAGCCAATCTCAATGCCATTGAATGGGTAAAAATCAAATACTTCGCTATTAACGCTGTATTGACACTGATTACCTACCTGTTGGTCTATATTTTGGAGAAACCCTTCGGCTTTGTGTCTGATGTCACCCTCATTGAACTGACTTTCACCAACCAGAAATTGCTGAAGAGACTCTCACTGGAGGCTCCCGGCACTTTTCACCATTCACTGCAGGTTGCCAACCTCTCTGAAATGGCCATTTCCAAGATTGGAGGCAATTCACTCCTGGTTCGCGCCGGAGCCATGTATCATGACATAGGGAAAATTGCAAATTCAAATTATTTTGTAGAAAATCAAACAATTGGCACCAATCCGCATGACAACCTGTGCAACGAAGAAAGCGCCGCAATTATCATCAGCCATATCGAAAATGGGGTGGAACTTGCCAGGAAACACAAAATACCGGAGCCGATCATAGATTTTATACGAACACACCATGGTACAACAAAGACCGGCTATTTTTACAACAAATCCAGGATCGACAGTGGGGATAAGGAAATTGACGAGAAAAAATATTCATATACAGGTCCGCTTCCCGCTACGCGTGAAACAGCCGTAGTAATGCTGGCCGACAGTATTGAAGCTGCCTCCAGGAGCCTGGCGGTCAAAAACCCCGAAAATATCCGGACCATGGTGGAGAACATCATCCGGCAGAAGGTTGAAATGGGGCAATTGGAGTATGCCCCCTTGACATTCAGGGATATCCGTATTCTGAAAGACCTGTTCCAGGAAAAATTGATGAATATATACCACGTCCGGATGAACTATCCCGACAGTGAATCAAAAATTTAAAATGACACCATATTATGAAGAAGATCAATTTCAAAGTTGCACTGGCTGTTTTGCTGATACTTCAGGTACTCCCTACAAATGCCCAGGAAAAAAAGGACTCAGGTTACCATTTTACCCTGGTTAAGGAATTGCCTCATACTCCTGTTAAAGACCAATACCGCACAGGTACCTGCTGGTCTTTCGCAGGAGCGTCCTTTATAGAATCAGAATTGCTGCGAATTGGAAAACCTGAAGTAGACCTTTCAGAAATGTTCCTGGTAAATCATTGTTATCTCGACAAGGCCGACCGTTATGTAAGGATGCAGGGGAACACTAATTTCGGCGATGGAGGATTACTCCACGATATCCTGTATGTCATGAAAAATTACGGGCTGGTACCTGAATCAACCTATCCGGGATTGAACTATGGTGAGAAAAAACATGTTCATGGAGAAGTCAGCAATGTTTTGAAAGGCATTGTCGTGGCAGTTGTTCAGAATAAGAACAGGAAAATTTCTCCAAGCTGGTCAACCGCCTTCAGGAAAAGTTCAGAGGCCTATTTTGGAGAACTTCCGGAAGAGTTTAAATATGACGGGAAAAAATATTCCCCCAAAACTTTCCTGGGTGATTTCGCAGCAGGAATACAACCGGACGATTACGTCGAAATCACCTCTTTCTCCCATCATCCTTTTTATCAGCAGTTTATACTTGAAGTCCCGGATAACTGGCTCTGGGAAAAAATGTACAACGTTCCACTGGCAGAAATAGAGCAAATCATAGACTATGCGCTCGACAAAGGCTACACCGTCGGATGGGCGGCTGATATCAGCGAAAAAGGTTTCTCCACTTCTCAGAAAGGCATTGCTGTAGTCCCGGAAGTAGACAAAGAAGATATGGGTGATGCGGAAATCAGAAAATGGGAGAAACTTTCAGAATCAGAGAAAGACAAGGAACTGTATAAACTAAATAAGCCTGGAAAAGAAAAACAAATCTCTCAGGAGACCCGCCAGGCAGCCTTCAACTCCCAGGAGACAACCGATGACCATGCCATGCACATTGTTGGTATTGCTAAGGACCAGAACGGCTCAAAATATTTCAAAATCAAAAACTCTTGGGGCCCTTACAATAGTTTGGACGGATATTTCTATGCTTCAGTTCCTTACATCCAATACAAAACTACAGGGATCATGGTGCACAAAAATGCGGTTCCTGAAGAGATCAGAAAAAAACTCGGATTCTGAGAGATCTGCTGACTGCCGGATAGCAGTGAATTATTTTTGCGAATATTTCTTGTAAAGCAAAATAATAACTACTTTTGCAACCGATTTCCGTACGCAATCTCTGGCAGCAAACAACTGGACACTGTTTACATTGCG
>CAZDLO010000170.1:0-5421 GCA_964506325.1 uncultured Tangfeifania sp. | reverse complement strand
AGTTCAGTAAGGTCGTAAGGTTCGTTGTTGATAACACCTCCATCCACACAGACTGCGCGGTAATCAAGATCAGGGTTAACAAGGATTCCGGATTTATGGAATTTATTCAGTAATATACTGTCGTTGATATATCTGGGATCTCTGACGACCAGACGGGGTGCAAGTCCTGCAGGAAATGCCCCTGTTGCAATGGCTCCATCGATGAGGAGATCTTTGTTAAGTCCTCCCGGAGTATTGAAGTGGAAGGGAATCTTGCCATCCTGCCGGTATGTGCCTTCCGGATTAAGCTGAAAATGCATCAGGTCCCTGTGCGAGGTCATCCTGTCGAACCTTTTGCCGGCAGAGGTTAAAAATTCGAGCTCATGATTAAATCCCCTCAGGTTGGTCAGGGTGGTAAGCAGTTCCAAATCAGGGGCAAAATAGGGCCTTCCGGTCGCCTGGTCTTTCAGGGAAGAATCTAAAACCCGGCGCACTATCTTTTCAATAAACAATGAGTTGAAAACCGACCTCACTTCCTTCCCCGGATTGGAATCACGAGAGGTGTCAATATCTCCACACCCGAGCATCTGGCTCATTATATCACTGTTGGGTTCTTCGGTGAGGTTGACCCATGAATTGAACAGGGGATTCTCGAAAGCTGAGAAGGTAAAATAATTGTGCTGGTTGATGTGCGGGAATTCCTTTTGCACAGAGGCAGCTGTAAGGATGGCCGTCATTCCGCCGGCAGAGGACCCGCTCAGAACATCTATCACTACCTCGTGCCGTGGAACTCCAGGCAGCCCGAGATCTTTCGCCTTTTGCCAGTTTTCGAGCGTTTCGAGCAAATAATCCATGACTCCGGCGGTGTACGCACCCGCGGAGACAGCTCCTGCCATCGCAATGCCAATGTGAAAAGTCTTCTGATTTTCCATGGCTGATCCCTAAATAAGTTGATACCAATAAAAGGGGAAAGGTTACCCCGCAGGTTCTTATTTAACCTAATTATTTTGTGCGGCAAACGATTTTTTTTTGACGCTACTGCTTTTCCAGTTGTCTTAGCAGAAAAAACTGTTTCTGAGAGGGAGGTTAAATAGATTGTTGTCAAAGAACCCTTTTTCAGTGGCGAAAGATTGGATGACAACCCTGGTTTCAACCAGGACTTTATATTCAGGATCAGAAATTAATATTTTGAGGAGGTACGATCTGAGTGGTTGATTTGAAACCAATTGGATTTCTTCTTTTTTGGAACCAGGCCAATTCTTTGTTCCATGGTTTCAGGCAAGCTTTTGAGGAAGGGAAATCAGGACAACTTCCAATGCTGGAGTTAAGTATTCTTTGGCAGCAATAAAAACCATATAGGCTCCGGCCAGGGTTATATCTCTTTAAAAATCCTCATCATGCAATTTTTGCAGTCAAATTCAATTTCAAACTTATTGTCACCATCCTTCAGAACAAAAGGTTCGGTAAGATCCGGGGGTAAGGATCCTCCATACCGTCTGCAAAAACCCAGTTCATGCTGGATACAATGCCTGGTGATCATCACCTGAAGCCGTCCTGAAATGATCCTTTTTTCCAGACCCATTTCCGGGTTCTCTAAACCATGCCTCCGGTAAAACTGCATGGACAGCCTGTTGGTTATGTTGTTTTCAAAGTGCCAGGGGTCGGCAGGGAAAGGGGTGGAATTTTCGCGATAATTTTTTGGAGTTCCAGCTTTCACTGCAGGGTCATCCGCTAAAACATCCGCCACAGCAGCCGGTCCGGATGAAGCCATTTTTTCAGTCAAACCCCGTCTCAGTTCGTTTAATTGTTGCTGGGTGAAAAAATACTGTTCATTGCCGCCAGTACTGATATTTGTCACGCTGAAAGGAGTTTCACCTGATTTGGCAAGTTGCCGCAGGATGTTCTCCCTGGACTTGCCCGGGTCGAGGGCTGCAATTTTTGGGATTTTTATTTCAAAACCGGCACCGGAGTCGCTGCTAAGTTGAAAACCTTCCTCTGTCTCAAGAAGTAAGAATGATACAGGAATCTTTCGCTCTGCGGTTTTTTTGCCCAAAGCTAACTGGAAGGCGTGATCATAGTTGCGGTATAATTTTGCACCGGTAAATACACCGTTCATTTTATCCGGGTAAATGAACCGGTTTTCGGCTTTGTTGACCTTCAGTCCGATACTTTCTCCATTCCTGGCAATGAATGTTAACCCGTCGTTGTTGGAAATTTGTTTTGTTCCTGAGATTTGGATCGAATCCCTTGTCATCCCGGTTACTTCCCCAATCTCTTCACCGAGAGATTTCGGGCTGTCCAGTCCTGCCACCCTCTCCTTCCGTCCATGCAGGAAATATTCGGTGGCTGCCCGGTGAAATGTCCTGACAGGATCGGGTTGAAAGAAAAAGGTGGTTTTGCCCGGCGTAGCTGGTGTAAAATCGGTTTTTCCCTCCAAAACCAGGTCAAGCTCCTTCCGGTAGTAAGCGGTAATATTTTTCACATAGTCCAGGTTTTTCATCCGTCCTTCAATTTTGAAGGAGCGAACTCCGGCCTCCGCCAATTCACGTATGGAACGGGAGCGGTTAAGGTCTTTAAGCGAAAGCAGGTGTTTGTCGCGGGCAATGATTTTCCCTGTGGCGTCGGTTAGGGTATATTTTTTTCTGCAGGGCTGTGCGCAGGCCCCCCTGTTGGCACTCCTGCCGCCACTGACATGGCTCATGGAGCATTGTCCGCTGAGGCAGACGCAAAGCGACCCGTGAACAAATGCCTCCAGCTCAATGGAAGTCTGGGAGGCTATCTCACTGATCTGATCGAGTGAGAGCTCCCTTGCCAGGACTGCTCTTTTGAACCCGGTATCTTCCAGGAATTTCACTTTGGAAGCCGTGAAGTTGTTGGCTTGCGTGCTGGCATGGAGCGGAATGGGAGGAAGGTCCATCTCCAGTATTCCAAAGTCCTGGATGATAAGGGCATCCGCCCCGGCATCCCAGACTTGCCGGATGATAGATTCCGCTTCGCTGAGCTCGTTGTCGTAAAGGATGGTATTGAGTGCGACATAGGTTTTGGCCCCGTAAATATGTGCTTCTGCGGCAAGTTTCCGTATTTCATCAATGGAATTGCCGGCCGCCTCCCTTGCCCCGAATTTAGGACCGCCAATGTACACTGCATCGGCACCATGATGCAGGGCAGCAATACCGCATTCAAGGTTCTTTGCAGGAGCCAGTAGTTCTAATTTTTTGGCGGGATCCATGGATGGTTCTTGGGGTTTGGATATAAATTCCTGGAGGGGTAACCAGGATCGGGGATTATTCGTTGAGTGCTTCCCAGTATTCCAGTGCTCTCCTGGTATGAGGTATCACGATGGTTCCACCGACAAGGTTGGCCACTGAGAATATCTCAAACAGCTCTTCAGTGGTAACTCCCTGTTCATGACACTTCTCAAGGTGGTACCTGACACAGTCGTCACACCTCAGCACCATCGAACTGACGAGTCCGAGCATCTCCTTGGTCTTGGATGAAAGGGCTCCCTCCATGTAGGTGTTGGTATCTATGTTGTAGATCCTTTTCATCACCTTGTTGTCGGATGCCAGGATTTTGTCATTCATCCTGGCACGGTAATCCCTGAATTCCTTTACTTTTTCGTGCATGGCAAGTATGTTTTCGATTTTGGACGTACAGAAAAATCTTTAACCTGGTTGAACAATTTCACTCATTGGCTTAAAAACTGTCAATAGATCAGGTTTTGCGCAAAATTCGTCATTTTATTTTACAATCATCTTCCTGCAGTAATCCAAAATCCCGGATCAAACATTATGGTGCAACCGGACCTGTTTTGCCTTCGACCTCTCCAATCAGCGTGGTCTGGGTGCAGTCGAGGACCTTCACCCTGACAAAATCACCAATTTCAATTCCCGTGTTTGGAAAGACGACCACTTTATTTTCAGAACTACGCCCAAAATATTCCTGTTTTTTCTTTTTGGAGACCCCTTCTGCCAGGACTTCAACAATCCTGCCGATATCGCGCCTGTTACTTTCCAGTGAGAGCCGGTTCTGAAGCCTGATGATCTCTTCCAGTCTCCTGGATTTCACTTCCCCGGGCACGTCATCTTCAAAATGATCTGCAGCGTAGGTGCCTGGCCTCATTGAGAATTTGAACATAAACGAAGTGTCGAACCGGACCTCTTCCATCAATTGCAGGGATTGCAGGTGATCTTCTTCGGTCTCGGTGCAGAAGCCACAGAAAATGTCTGTTGTGATTCCGCATCCCGGCAGGACCTCCCGAATTGCGCTGATCCTGTTGAGGTACCATTCCCGGTCATATTTGCGGTTCATCTTTTTCAGGATGGCAGAACTGCCTGACTGCACCGGAAGGTGAATGTGCCTGCAAATGTTCGGATTGGCAGCAATTACTTTCAGCAGTTTGTCCGACAGGTCTTTGGGGTGTGAGGTGGTAAACCTGACGCGCAGGTCGGTGGATACCCTGGCCACCATTTCGAGCAGGTCCGGGAATTTGACAGGTTTGCGGGTAGGTTCAGGGTGCCAGGCATATGAGTTGACATTTTGCCCCAGCAGGGTGACCTCTTTCGTTCCGCTATCGATCATGGCCATGACTTCAGATAGAATATCCTTTGGGTCGCGGCTCCGCTCACGCCCCCTCGTATAGGGAACAATGCAGTAGGTACAGAAGTTGTTGCAACCCCGCGTAATGGATACAAATCCGGTGATGCGTTCTTCCCCGATTCTTTTCGGAATAATTGAATCGTAGGTTTCATCGATGGTCAGTTCAATATTGACCGCGCTTTCACCCAGGGAGGCTTTGTCATAAAGGAAGGGAAGATCCCGGTAGGCATCAGGACCGGCAACCAGGTCGACCGATTTCCTGGTGATCAGCTCATCGCCGATCCTCTCCGCCATGCAGCCGATCAGTCCGACAACGAGTTTCGGGTTTTTCTTTTTCAGGCTCTTGAAATGAGATAACCTGTTCCAGATTTTTTTCTCTGCATTGTCCCGAACAGAACAGGTATTGACCAGGATTGCGTCAGCTTCGGTGTACTGGCTGGTCAGGATAAATCCGCGATCGCCCATTACTGAAGCAACAACTTCACTGTCAGCCACATTCATCTGGCAACCATAGGTTTCTATGTATAACTTCTTATTTTCTTTATTCGAAATTTTATTTAACTGATTATCAGATGTTAAGACACTTTTTATAGGGTGTTCTGTTTGGGGGGAAATAGGTCGGGAATTTTCAGAATTTGAATCAAATATGTTTGTTTTAGTACTCATTATTTTACTTTTTGGGGTAAAAATGGGTGGAATAGAACTTGATTTATTATTCTCCCCATCTCATAATTTATCACCGACAAAAATAGTTGTTTTTAATTAGTGATTGAAAACTTAAAAGGGATGCGCCGGTGTAAATTGACCACCTTATTTTAGCCTCTTTTTGAACGATTTTCCCTT
>CAZDLO010000169.1:0-5426 GCA_964506325.1 uncultured Tangfeifania sp. | reverse complement strand
ATCCCGGCCGCGAGAATAATTAGCGTAGGCATCATTAAAAAGTTATGAGTTATGAATTATGAATTATCACTAGTGTCCCGATTAAATATTAAAGCATTCTTTCAAAATTATGATAATCAATTATTTATAGGTTAATTTCTTTCGTGACGATTTCAGAAAAGTGTATATATTACTATATCAACAAATTAGGGTTGGCAGTTTGAGGGCAATCTGAGAGAAATCGCTAAAAATTGATAGGTTAACCTACGAAATATTACAAATTCCAAGTTTATCTCTACATGATAAATCGCCTGAAATAGAACTACTGGCAAATACTGATTACAAAATGGCCAATGAACTAAATTGTATTCAACAGCTAATAAGTCTCTTTTAACGAGACAGTCATTATAAGTTATAAGTTATTAATAATGAAGCACTAAAATGTTTTTAACATTCAGTCCATTGCTACCCGCCAATTCATAACTCATAACTCATAACTCATAACCTTTTCACCAGTTCTTCTTCTTGTATCCCCAGACGGAATAATAGATGAACAGCAGGTAACTTGGAAGTATGACCAGGTAAGCCAGCTGGGGAGTATAAATATCGGCCAGTTTTCCCCACAATAGCGGAAGCAATGCACCGCCGAGAATAGCCATGATGAGCATTGCCGAACCGGTTTTGATAAACCGTCCCAGGTTGTGGATGGCAAGCGGCCAGATGGCAGGCCATACCAGCGCATTGGCAAATCCGAGAATAGCGATGAAGTAAACTGAAGTTATTCCGGTGGTATTCAATGCCCCAATCAGGAAAACAATCCCCAGGATCCCGCACCACTGAAGAGCCATTCGCTGTGAAATAAACCTTGGAATAAGTATGATGCCCAGGAGATAGGCTACCGTCATGGAGATCAGTGTGTAGGAGGTGAATACTTTGGCAGCTGATATTTCAATGCCCAGCGACATCCCATACCTCATGATTGTATCACCCGCAATTACTTCTGCACCCACGTAGAAGAAGAGTGTCACTACGCCCAGGATAAGGTGTGGGAACTGCCAGATGCTTGTCTTGGCAGTTGCTCCGCCTGCATCCATTTCGTCGTCACTTTCAGCTTCAATTTCCGGAAGCGGTGAATAGCGAACGCTGATTCCAAGCAGAAAAAAGATGACAGTCATTACTGCATAAGGTCCGATTACCCTGTGAGCAAGAGCGTTAAGCGCTACAGTCCGGGCAGCTTCATCCATCTGGGCCAGGCTGGCCACGAATGAGTCACCATCTGCCAGGATGTAGTAAGCCAGAATCAGGGGAGCGATGGCGCCTGCCATCTTGTTGCAAATACCCATAATGCTGATTCTCTGGGCAGCACTTTCTCTTGGTCCGAGTATGGTAACATATGGATTTACTGCAGTTTGCAGAATGGTTAGTCCGGTACCCATTACAAAGAGCCCGGTCAGGAACAACCCATAGGTGCGGGATAACGCCGCCGGAATGAAAATTAGCGAACCGAGGGCCATGACCCATAGTCCAACCATCATACCATTTTTAAAACCTGTTTTCTTCAGTACCCAGGAGGAGGGAAGTCCCATCACGAAATAGGCGATGTAAAAGGCAAAAGCCACGAACATCGACTGGAAGTTGGTTAACTGGCAGGCGATTTTAAGGTAAGGAATAAGGATCCCGTTGAGCCATGTAACGAATCCGAAAATGAAAAACAATGCAGCAATGATGATCATTGGCACCAGGTAGGAACCTTTTGATTTTGCTCCGACAACAGCGTTTTGGGTCATGTATCAGTGAATTTAATTAGTTTGCATGCAAAATAGGAAAAAAACAGGAAAAACCGAGAGAGCAGAGGGCATAGGACCATATCTCATGTCTTATATCTCATGTCTCATATCTCATATCTCCTCCTTGTACCATCCCGAGTAGGTCAGGTAATTTTTTGCTATCCTGTTGATCTCTCCTTCGATCAGCTCAAGATTGATTTCCTTGATTTTTTTGGCCGGTGATCCGGCATAAACGGATCCAGATTCAATAACAGTACCTTTGGTTACGACGGCTCCCGCAGCGACGATGCTGTGGCTGTGGATCTCCGCATCATCAAGAATCACCGCATTCATGCCGATCAGGACGTTGTCATGGATGGTGCAGCCGTGGACTATGGCACCATGGGCAATGGAGACATTGTCGCCGATGTTGGTGGCCGACCTCTCAAATGTGCCGTGAATGACTGCATTGTCCTGGATGTTTACATTGTTTCCGATGCGGATGTAATTCACATCACCGCGCAAAACCACCCCAAACCAAAGGCTGCAATTATCGCCAATGATAGTATCACCGATCACTACAGCGTTTTCTGCCAGGTAACAGTTTTTACCCATAACAGGTGTTTTGCCCCGCAGCGTTTTTATGATGGCCATTTTCTAAAAAAGTTTAATTTTGTGGGTCAAAAGTAGCAAATAATTATTTGAACCTTATGTCCATTCAAACAAAAGTGATAGAACTTGAAGAGGTTTCGATCCGGTTTTCGGGCGATTCAGGAGATGGAATGCAGCTTACAGGCACCCTGTTTTCTGACACTACAGCCTTGCTGGGGAACGATATCTCGACATTTCCAGATTATCCTTCGGAAATTCGTGCTCCACAGGGAACCGTTGCCGGAGTCTCAGGTTTCCAGATACAGTTTGGTAAAAAGAAGATCAGTACACCCGGTGACCTTGCGCACGTTCTGGTGGCAATGAATCCCGCTGCAGTGAAGGCCAATGCCAAATTCATGATGCCCGGGGGAACGATTTTTTATGATTCCGACAGTTTCAGCCAGAAAAACCTTGAAAAGGCAAAGTTTGTTACGGAAGATCCATTCACTGAGCTTAACCTTTTGGATTACAACAAGGTGCCGGTTCCTATCACGCAACTTACCCGGGAAGCTCTCAAAGACCTTGAAATAGACAACAAAAGTATCCTCCGGAGCAAAAATATGTTTGCCCTCGGACTGATTTGCTGGATTTTCAGCAAGCCACTGGATTATATAGAAAACTACCTTAAAAAGAAATTCGGGAAAAAGGAGCTTGTCCTTGAATCCAACCTGAGGGTCCTGCATGCAGGTTACAACTATGCATCGAACCTGCAGCACATGACCCCGAGGTATGTGGTACATCCGGCGCCGATCGAAAAGGGGCTTTACCGCAATATCAACGGCAACTATGCAACTGCCTGGGGATTGCTTGCAGCTGCTGAAAAGTCTGGCCTGGAGCTTTTTATAGGTTCATATCCCATCACCCCTGCCACCGAAGTATTGCAGGCTCTCTCCGAAAGAAAGGATCTGGGCGTCAAAAGCTTCCAGGCTGAAGATGAGATTGCCGGGATTTGTACCTCCATCGGTGCGGCTTTTGCCGGCAACCTGGCCGTCACTTCGACGTCTGGACCGGGTTTTGCCCTGAAGTCCGAGGCACTCGGACTTTCTGTTATGGCCGAACTTCCCCTGGTTGTTGTCAACGTTCAGCGTGGCGGACCATCAACAGGTCTTCCCACCAAGACTGAGCAGTCGGACCTAATGCAGACACTCTACGGCAGAAACGGCGAAAGCCCCGTCGTCGTTGTTGCCGCCTCCACTCCTTCAGATTGTTTTCATTATGCCTATATGTCGGCCAAGATAGCCCTGGAACGAATGGTTCCGGTTGTGCTGCTGACCGACGGTTTCCTTGGTAACGGTACCGAACCTTTCAAGGTGCCGAAGGTTGCCGAAATGCCTTCCATTACTCCGCGCATCGCCAAAGATGCATCCCTGTTCAAACCTTACGGCCGCGATGAGAAAACGCTGGCACGCGAGTGGGCTTTCCCCGGCATGGACGGCTTCCAGCACCGGATCGGCGGACTCGAGAAGGATGCCAACGGCAATGTCAGTCATGACCCGGCCAATCACCAGGTTATGTGCGAGATACGCAGGGACAAGGTCGAACGCGTTGTAGATATGATACCCGACCTTCAACTGGTGGGCGATGAGTCAGGGGATTTGCTGGTTGTAGGCTGGGGCGGAACGCTCGGCCACCTGGATACAGCAGTTCGTGAACTGATTGAAAATGGTACCAAAGTGAGCCTTGCTCATTTTAATTACATCAAACCGCTGCCTGCAAATACGGCAGAGGTGTTCGCAAGATTCAAAAAAATTGTCGTCTGCGAACTTAACCTCGGGCAGTTTGTCAGCTATCTGCGCGACAAGCATCCAGGGTTCAGCTATCAACAATTCAACAAGGTTCAGGGATTGCCATTTACCATCCACGAACTATCCGTTCACTTTGTTAAACTATTGGAGGAATAACCATGATCGAAGCATTGAACTATACCCTTAAGGACTTCAAGAGTGAAAATGAAGTAAGATGGTGCCCCGGATGCGGTGACCATGCCGTATTGAACGGAATCCAGAAGGCCATGGCCAACCTAGGCATCAGGCACGAGAATTTTGCCGTTATTTCCGGTATTGGCTGCTCTTCGCGATTCCCTTATTATATGAGCACCTATGGTTTTCATACCATCCATGGACGTGCGGCAGCGATTGCCTCGGGCGTTAAATGTGCCAATCCGAAACTGACTGTCTGGGAAATCACCGGTGACGGCGATGCCCTGGCCATTGGCGGTAACCATTTTATCCATACCATCCGACGGAATATCGATCTGAACATCATCCTTTTCAACAATAAGATTTACGGCCTTACCAAGGGCCAGTATTCACCCACCACCGACCGTGGCTTTGTCTCCAAGACTTCACCCCTTGGTACCATAGAAGATCCTTTTGTTCCGGGTCGGCTGGTACTGGGAGCAGGAGGTTCCTTTTTTGCACGCTGCGTAGACAACAACCTGAAACATTCACAGGAAATTTTTGAAGAGGCAGCCGGTTTCAAAGGCACCTCTGTGGTGGAGGTGCTTCAGAACTGCGTCATCTTCAACGAAGGGGTTCACGAGGCCATTACCAACCCCAAAACAAGGGAAGAGAACCAGATCTTCCTGAAACATGGTGAGCCGATGATATTTGGCAACAACCGCGACAAGGGCATTGTCCTCGAGAAAGGCAAGCTCCGGGTTGTAAAACTTGGTGAAGGTGGTGTCAGGGAGGAAGACCTCCTCGTGCACGATGTAGCCGACCAGGACGGATTCCTGCACCAGTCGCTCATCAGCATGAAACTGCCTGAATTCCCTGTTGCCATGGGTGTTATCCGTGCCGTGCCATCCAAAGTTTACGACCAGGCCATGGTCGAGCAGATTGCCGAGGCTAAAGCCAAATCAAGGATTTCCTGCGTGGATGATCTGCTGGCCAGCGGGAATACCTGGAGGGTGGAGTAGGAGTTATGAGTTATGAGTTATGAATTATGAGTGAGGAGTTATGAGTGAAGGGGACCTGTGCTCACTCGTATCGCAGTAAAGTGGTAATGCCCCATTTCTTATTTCTTTAC
>CAZDLO010000168.1:0-5469 GCA_964506325.1 uncultured Tangfeifania sp. | reverse complement strand
TTTTGTAGCCTCACCGCGACTCGAACGCGAATCTAAAGTTTAGGAAACTTCCGTTCTATCCCTTGAACTATGAGGCCATATGTGAAAAAAGTACTGAAAGTCTTGTGTACTTTAAGTACTTTGGTTAAACTAAAGACGCTGCATTAATGTTGGCAAGGCTCCTGATATTAATTCTTCAACGTTTCAGGAGTTCTTTCTGAAACTCACCGGAACATTTTTCAGGCGGTATGCTGCTTCCTCCAGCAGTTCGTTTGTTTTGGCAAAACATATCCGGATCATCTGCATTTTCGTTTTTTCGTGCTGAAAAGCAGAAAATGGAATGGTGGCTACATTGTATTCCTTTACCAGTTTCATTACAAACTCATTGTCAGGCTCATCGGAAACTTTGCTGTAATCAAGCAACTGGTATATCGTAGATTTAGTAGGGATCCATTCAAACTTGCTGCCTGACATAAGTTCCAGGAAATAATCCCTTTTACTTTGGTAGAAGGCATTGATCTCCTTAAAATTCTGACCTTGTTTCAGAAAATCTGCCAAAGCATATTGCGCAGGTGTATTAACACTAAAACCCTGGTATTGTTGTGTTTTTCTGAACTCCGCCATCAATTTCTCGGGTCCGGCAATATAGCCTATGCCCCAGCCGTTGATGTTGAACATGGCTCCGAAAGAGGACACAATAAGACTCTTGGCGGCAAGTTCAGGAACAGAACATACACTGTTAAAGTGATGTCCGTCATAAACTATATTACCAAAGGTTTCGTTGCTGAGAATTACCAGGCGGGTTCCGTTGGTCATACGTTTGAGCTGATCAAAATCCTCCGGGCTAAAAATCTGACCCATAGGGTTCTGAGGATTGTTGATAACGATCATCTTTGTTTTGGTCGTTACCGACTTTTTTACTTCATCCCAGTCGATCCTGTAATCAGGATGTTTCAGGTTGATGTAAATCGGACGTCCTCCTGTCATTTCAATCAATTGTGCGTAGGACTCCTGAACTGGTTCAAACAGGATAACCTCATCCCCTTCTTTTATGAAAGTAGAGATGGCAGTGGACATGGCCTGTGATGGGCCGGCAGTGATGGTCAGGTCGGTTTCAGCGTGTAAATCGGTGTTGTTCTGTTTGTTGAAAATGGAGGCAATCTGCTCCCTCAGTGTCCCGACCCCTTCACTTGGAGAATAGTCATTGTTCCCGGCCCGCATGTACTTGTCAACAAGGTTGATCAGTTCATCCGGACAAGCAAGACCTGACATTGAATCGACAAGGTTTGTTGCCTTGTATTCTTCTGCCATCTCCATCATCGAAACGAAGGCATTTTTCTTCGTACCTGGAAGTTTTGTTACGGTCATACGGATTTAATATCTGAAACAAAAGTACTGAAAAAATTGTGAATGGCAATTGCCGGCATCAAATATAGAATGGATCAAAATTCCAAAATCCCCTATTTAAACGTTACAAATAATTATGTATAGGTCTGATTAGTAATGATATAATAAGAGTTAGCGAAGAAGCCGGCGAGCTCAAATAAACATATTAATGATTATGAGAATAATTCATGCAACACATCAAGGGATTTTAGCTGGAGCCGGACGCCCATATGCAGGGAAAAATAGTCGATAATCTTCATAAGTAATTGTTTGCGCCGGGAAGCATCCAGGGCTAATTGACCGATGTCCTCATACGACAGGTTCATGATATCAGATAATAACCTGCTCTCAGTCGAATCCAGATAATTTGTGTGATGTGGTTTTATCCTTTTAAAATCACCATTGGTCATATCAAAGAAAGTGTGCTCTTCAGAGTAATTATTTTCCGGGGCAAATCCCATATAGCGGGTCAGCTGAATCAGAAATGCAAGGTGAAAATTGGCTGCACCTTCCTGCATTAAATCAAATATTTGAAAAGATTTACTCAGAAAACCGTAAAGCTCCGGCCTCGCTTCCTCTTCCCTGAGCATCCGGAAAAGAATTTCAGCAATAAACATTGCCTGGGATGATTTAATGACATCATATGGAATCGTCTGGTAGGGATGTCTGATTTTTATTTCGCGTGCACGCTGCAATTCCCTTCCATCTCTGTGATTTACCTCCATATCGAGCTGAAACAATGGCTGGAGCAGATTGGCTTTGCCGGAAGATTTTTTGGCGTGAATTCCCTGAAGAATGTACGAACTTCTCCCGAATCCTTCAGTATACACAGTCACGATCTTTCCGGAATCACCGTATTTCAACCCGTGAAGGAAGATGCCATCAGTTTTGTAAAACATTCCCTGTTTTCATTTTCAGTGTATGACCAGTAATTTCAGAATCTTTGAGACCTTTGTTTGTGGCGAACTGCAGAAAATAAGGTACACTCCGGTAGAAACCCTTGCACCATTTGCATTTCTGGCATTCCAGACTGCCCTTCCTCCAATGGAAGTGGTCTGGTAAATGAGGCTTCCGGTTAAATCTGTAATTTTTACCAGGGTCCCTTCTGTAAGTCCGTCAATCGTGACTTCTCCGTCAAAGGTCTCACGGAGGGGATTTGGCCAGACATAACTCTTATCCAGGTTGGTTTCACCGGGAGTGGCGTCGCTTTTATAGGATACCAGTCCTTGAGTGGTGGCAAAAAAGACCTCACCATTTAACGAAGAAATGGCAATGTACAAAATTTCATCTGAAAGGAGCGGGCTATTTTTGCTGTTGAAATGCTGCACCAAATGATCTCCGTTTTCTGAAAAGAGGAAAACTCCTGAATGTGCTGTGCCAATCCATTTACGATTGCCACCATCAATGGCAATGGCTGTAACTTTTTCTTTTTCAAGAATAGGTTTGAACACCTGTTCGCCGTCGTCTATCGACGGCTGAATGCCATAAAATTCTCCCGGATCAAATACTTTTTCAGGACTGCCGTATACCACAATGCCTGTTCCAGTGCCAACCCAAAGCTGACTGTTGCGATCTTCAGCAACAGCGGATATTTCACTGAACCCTTTCACCACCGTGGATGAGCCATTGCTGAAGCGGCTTTGTACCGGGATTTTTCGAGACAAATCGTCCGACACATTAATACCTCCGGAAGACTTAAAGGCAAACAATCCTTCATCAGGAAGGACTACCCACTTTATTCCCTGACTGCCGGTGATTATTTCACCGGTCGGTAAGAGTGAATGACTCATTCCCGGGTAGGACAGTGGTTTAAATGCGCCGTTGGCTGAGCGTGTTCCCAATCGGACAGTTCCGGTAGGATTGGTGTACCACAGATTATTCTGATCATCCAACGAAATGCTGTTTACTGTACACAGCCCATTGATAGCTCCCATTGCTGAATTTGCCTCATTGTATTGGGCTGTCAGCCTGTTTTTTTTAAAGAAAAGCAATCCGGATCCTGAGGACGAAGCCCAATATTCGTCAGTATTTTTCCGGGGGAAAGCGAATGAAGTGATGGGACTGGTTGATTTTAATTCCGGATCGTCATCCGCAGTGAAATTCTGCCACTGACCGGATTCAAGGATGGAATAGGTTGTTTCAGCAATACCTTCTGTTCCTGTATAGACTGTTGCAGCAAAAATATTTTCTGGTCCCGCTTTCAGCGCAGTTATCTGATCACTACAGGGGGAGTCAGGGACGATATGGAGAAAGGAAGTTCCGCTTCTGCGTGTAAGTCCGTATCTGTAATCTCCGATCCAAAGTTCACCGCCGCTACTTATCATTGCATCCCTGGGGTCTATCTGTGAGTTACTTCCGGAATAGCTGTCAATGCGCAGCAATCCCGCAGTCTCAGAAAGCCAGACTTCACCTTTTGCCAGGATAACCAAAGCGGAACCTGCAACCCTGAGGTTCCGGAAATTTTTTATTTCCGGAAATTTTTGCTGCCAGTTTATTCCATTGTATGCATATATCCGGTCGCTGCTTACATCAATGGAATAAAGCATTCCGTTGTATTGCGCCAATGAGGAGAATGAGTCGTCGGGTTGAGGGAGACTGGTTTGCAATTGCCAGTTCCGGTAATCCTGGAGGTTGCTGTTTTTCTTTTCAGCTTTCAATATTCCACGACTGGAGGCAATCCACCAGCTATCCATGAAGGAAATCAGGTCAAATGCCTCAGGTTGATTGTAGGTTGGTCCAAGATACCATGTTTCAGCTGTTTCTCTTCTTTTCAGGTCAATTTTGACAATTCCAAAGGCGCAACACAGGTAGGCAAAATCACCTTCGCAAAATATCCGGTGAATATTCTTATCCGGTAGATCAACTTTCCTGGTAAGATCCGGTAGATTGTATATCTGTTCATCTTGAATCAGGTCCAGGTTCCCGCTCTTGTATCCAATGAGCAGAATATTCGTATTTTGCGAATAGGCAATGGCTGAAATTCCTGCTTCAGAGAGTCCTTCTGCCTTCGTAAATGTTTTGATGTTAGTCCCCTGCCAGTCGGTGAAAATGAGTCCGCCCCCGGTTGCTGCCACGATAAAATCGGGTGTCCCGGCCAGTTGAATCACAGGGTTAAAAGAAACATGCGCCTTCCATCCTTTCATTCGGTTCTGACCGTTCATGCACAATGGCAGCACAAGCAGGATGAAGGCGAGTAACCTCATTATCTGTCGGGTAAGTAAGGATACTCCTCCAAAAGGAACCTGACAAGTTTTTCAACTGCCCTTCCCCTGTGGCTCATGCTGTTTTTAAGGTCAGGGTTCATTTCGGCAAATGATTGCTGAAAACCATCCGGAGCAAATATCGGGTCGTAACCAAAACCGGCGGATCCTCTTTTTTCCTGAAGGATTTCTCCGTCGACACGACCCTCAAAGAGGAATTCACGACCTTTGATGATTAAGGAAATGATGCATCTGAAACAGGCTTTCCTGTTGACAACTCCTTTTAATTCCTCCAGTACTTTCGCAACATTTTCTTCAGCGTTTCTTTCTTCACCTGCATAACGGGCCGACCGCACCCCGGGAGCATTGTTTAAGGCTGCAATTTCCAGTCCCGTGTCATCAGAAAAGCAATCGATGCTATATCGTTCCCAGATATAGCGGGACTTTTCTGATGCGTTGGCCTCAAGGGTGTTGCCTGTTTCCGGTATCTCCTCTGAACATGCTATGTCGCTGAGGCTTAGAAGATAGAATTCATTCCTGAGTATTTCACGCAACTCCCTGAGCTTGTGTTCATTGTTGGTGGCAAAAACGAGCTGGTACATAAGCCTGTTATAAGATGGTTTTAGCTATTTGCCGTGTGTTGTCAGAGATACCGTAAGTATAGATGTGAAGGCATGGTACCTTATTGGCAATCAGATCCTTTGCCTGAAATATTGCCCACTCGGTCCCAACTTGTCTGGCATCTTCATTACTATTACATTTTCTCACCTCGGATGCAAATTCCTCGGGAATATCTATGCTGAAAATCTTTGGCAGCATAGTGACCTGATTCATCAGTGCCAGTGGTTTGATCCCTGGTATGATCGGAACGGTAATGCCTGCTGCACGGCATCTGTCCACAAAA
>CAZDLO010000167.1:4675-5512 GCA_964506325.1 uncultured Tangfeifania sp. | reverse complement strand
CTAAACACCGGATTGGCAATTGCATTATCGGCAATGGTCATTGGTAAAATTACCTTGTCAATAACATGAATTACACCATTGTCAGCTAAAATATCCGTCTTAGTAATCTTTGAACGGCCATTTATCTGTGTACTGGCCATATCAACATACATGGAGAGATATGAATTTGCTTCGGGCCCGTTAGCCATTGTTGAATAATAACCGGTGGTAATCTGTGAAGAAAGCGCTTTTCCTGACTTAACGTGATATAGTAATACCTTCTTAAGTGTTTCAGCAGGGATGTCATTTAAGGATGAGACTTTCAATTCAGTTAGAAGAGAAGCAAAAGCTGCGTTTGTTGGTGCAAAGACCGTAAAGTTTGAAGCGGAATTCATAAGAGCTGCATCAAGGCCTGTTTTTTTCAATGCAAGTACCAGGGAAGAAAAATCGGGGTTTGATGAAGCTACGTCTGTAATTGTGTGCGTCGCCATTGCCTCAGTTGAATCATCTTTATTGCAACTAAAAGTAGTCAGTGATGTTGCCAGGATGGCGATTAAGGAAAACAGTTTAATTGAATTTTTCATTTTTATAAATTTTTAATTTTTATATTGGATCTGAAAACATTTCAATTAAACGAAAGAAATTGCATAATGTTTAATGAAAAATGAAATAAATTAAACAAAAACGAATTGTAATTATGTAAAATACTGATATATAAATGATTAAAATATATGTATTTAACATATATTTAAAAGTTGAAAGTAATTTTATCACAAGTAAATAAGAAATAATAAGTATTAATTAAGGAATTAATGATTACTTATAAAAACTGAATATAACAAATTTTATTAAAAAATG
>CAZDLO010000167.1:0-4665 GCA_964506325.1 uncultured Tangfeifania sp. | reverse complement strand
TATTAACATTTGTGGGTATGTTTTTTCTTAAAGAAACAGCCTGGATCAATGGTCCGGGCTGTTCATTCATCAGGGCACCGCTACAGTGAAAGACAAGGAGTTAGGACTGTAAAATTCGGTCAAATTGACCAGTATCTGCCTGAGAATATGGATCCCTTCAGCTTGTTGATTGTTAGGAGGTCAAGCTAGCTGACTAAAATCAGCAGAAGGTGGTCCGGTTTACCGCTTTCTCCATTACCCACAAAAAAACAGGGTAGTCTGGAGAAAAAAGTTTCATGGCACCTTTCCCCCTGCCAGCGACTTGCCAGGAATTAGGTCAAATCAACGGATTGCATCATTACCAGGTATCCGAATTCCAATTAATGATCTGAATTGTAGCAGTGGCTTCCATCTTCCTCCTTCATTGTTCCACCATCCGGCAACATTGTGCCGGGGTGCGGGCGTGTGTTTGGATCATTTTTTTGTTTATTTTTAGGTTTCTGTAAACCGGTTCAATGTCCCATTTTATTGGGGTCTGTTAAATCACCCGTTGAATTACCTGGAAACTAACACATTATGAACGGGTTACAAAGAAAGTGATGCTGAGAAACTCAACAATTATTTAATTTATACACTATGAAGAAAATTATCCCGTTAATTCTGGTGGCAATGATTCTTGCCGTCCTGGTTTCATCCTGTGCACAGGAATCTAAATTCAAGGTGAACGAAACCTACCATGGATTCAAACTGGTTGAAAAGCGCTTTGTTAAGGAAGTCAATGCCGACTGTTACTATTTTGTTCACGAACAGAGTGGAGCCAGGTTGCTTAAAATAGCGGCGGCAGATCCCAACAAGATGTTTAACATAGCTTTCAAGACACTGCCGGAAAACGATTTCGGTACTCCGCACATCCTGGAGCATTCAGTTCTGAATGGTTCAAAGAATTTCCCGGTCAAAAGCCCCTTTGACGTTTTGATGAAAGGTTCACTGAATACTTTTCTGAACGCTATGACCGGATCCGATATTACCACCTATCCTGTTGCCAGCATGAACACGAAGGATTATTTTAACCTGATGCATGTTTACCTGGATGCCGTGTACAATCCGCTGTTACTGACTGATCCCAAAATACTCAGGCAGGAAGGATGGCATTATGAACTGGAGAGCAAAGAGGCTCCCCTGATTTATAAAGGGGTAGTATACAATGAGATGAAAGGTGCGTATTCCGGTCCGGACCAGGAATTGGCCTACCAGGTTTCCAGGTCACTTTTCCCTGACAATACCTACGGAGTTGAATCAGGCGGCCACCCAAACGGGATTACGAAACTTACCTACGATTATTTCACCGGGTTCTATAAAAAATATTATCATCCGAGTAACAGCTATATTATGCTTTACGGGGATGCCGACCTGAACAGGGAGCTGCAGTTCATCAACGAAAGTTATCTTGCGTCCTACCAGAAAGCCGACATGAATCTGAGCACTCCTTTGCAGAAACCTTTTGCTGAAATGAAAGTTCTTGAAAAAACTTATCCTGCACAGGAAGGCAGTCCTTTGAAAGACAATACAATTTTAAATCTGAGTATTGCCGCTGGTCAGAGTACCGACCGGACACTCTGTATGGCTTTGGATGTATTGTCCAGCGCCCTTGTGAACCACGAATCTGCACCTATCAGGCTTGCTCTCCAGAAAGCAGGGATCGGGAAAGATGTGAGTGCCAGCTTTAATGAAGGCTTCCAGAATGTATTTAACATCACTGTAAAGAATGCCAATCCGGAAGACCTCCTGAAATTCAGGGAAATTGTTTTTTCCGAATTGGGTAAGGTGACCCGTGAAGGACTGGATTCATCCATGGTGGAAGGTATTTTAAACCGCATGGAGTTCAATATGAGAGAGGGAAATACCCCGCTGAAAGGACTGAGGTGTCTCTTTATGAATTACCAGGGCTGGTTCTTTGCGAACAATCCATTCCTCGGACTCGAGTTTGAAAAGCCACTGGCAGAAGTGAAGGCCGGAATCGGGAATAATCTGCTCGGAAACACGGTGCAAAAGTACCTTGTTGAAAATACCCACGCCGTGATGATTTCCCTTAAGCCTGAACCCGGATTGCAAAAATCCACCGATGCCAAAGTGGTGAAGGAACTGGAAGATTACAAAAAATCACTTTCTCCTGAACAGATTGATCAGCTTGTAAAGGAGACGAAGGAACTGGTTGAGCACCAGAAAAGGGAAGACACCCCGGAGGCCCTGGCAACCATCCCAATGCTTCAGCTGTCGGATATCCCTGCCAATGCACAATTCTATAACGTGGAGAATAAAGACACAAAGGATATCAGGTTAATCTATCACAATGAGTTTACCAACAAGATACTGTACCAGAATCTCTATTTTGACCTGCGCGTACTGCCAGCAGATAAAATCCCTTATGCCTCACTGCTTTCAGCCATCTTAAGTAAAATGAATACAACCGATTGTACTTTTGGTAAAATTGACAACCTGTTGAACGTCAATACCGGCGGATTTGGCACCAACCTGGAAACCTTTCTTGTCGAAAGATCTGATGCCAACCTGCTTCCCAAATTTGTTGTAACCTCAAAGACAACCACTGAAAAAGCCGGGAAAATGACTGAATTGATCGGCGACATCCTCCTTAAATCGAATTACAATGATACTGCAAGGCTGAAGGAGGTACTTAAACGGCACCAGTCTGAACTGGATTCCAGGATCAAGCAGGACGGTATGGGTTATGCCATGACCCGTGTCAGGTCCTATTATTCCAATACAGGAATGTTTAAGGAGCTGACAGGCGGAGTCGATTATTATAATTTCGTTACTGACCTGCTGAATAACTTCGGTACCAGGAACAAGGAGATTATGGCCAACCTTTCAGAAACAGCACAATTGCTCTTCAGGAAGGACAATATGATTGCTGCTGTAACCTGTAGTCCGGAGGATCTTCCGGCCTATCAGAAGGTACTCGAAAAAATCAGTGTATCAATGCCTTCGGGAACCGGCGCACCTCAGGCCTGGAAATTTGACCTGACCAACAAGAAAGAGGCACTGGTATCAGCTTCAAAAGTTCAGTATGTTGTGAAAGGTTATGACTTCAGGAAACTGGGGTATGAATGGAATGGAAAGATCAACGTTCTGAGCCAGATTATCAGCACCGACTGGCTGCAAACCCAGGTGCGTGTTATTGGCGGTGCCTACGGCGGGTTTTGTGGGTTCACCCCCAACGGAAACACCTATTTCGCCTCCTACCGGGACCCGAACCTTAAGGAGACACTTCAGAATTTTGACTCTACAACTGTTTACCTCGGTAAATTCAAGGCAGATTCAACCACAATGACCAGATACATCATCGGAACCATATCAAATCTGGATCAACCCGGAACTCCTTCTGACAGGGGTACGATAGCCATGAGGTATTATTTTGAAAAAACCACGGAAGAAATGCTAAATACTGAACGGAAGGCTGTACTCTCAACATCTGCTGAAGATATCCGCGGAATGAAAAAGATGGTTCAGGACATTCTGCAACAAAATGAATTCTGCGTCTATGGAAGTGAAGCAAAGATCAATGAGAACAAATTATTATTTGATAAAATCATCCAGATAGGGAAATAAATTTGGTGCAGTAAGCTATTTGGGCAGGACTATTAATTATGCCTGAAATCGGAATAGCCGCGACAAATTGAAGTTCTTTTGTATAATTTACAATGATAAGTAGATCAGTCAGATGACAAACACTGGAAGGACATTTTAAGCGTTTCATAATCAGGAGGTCGTCCCGATCTGATGGGACCCTCCCTGCCAAAGAAGGTCGTATCCGTAAGGTACGGCCTTCTTTGCTTTTTGTCATCCAAGTCACCTGAATTTTTTGTTGTTAATTAAGCTATATTTCTGACCATTAGGGCATTATAAAGAAGATGGTGCCTTTATCTCATTTGCTGAAATTCTAAAGACAGGTATTAGGTGGGGTATATCCACGAGATAGGCACAACAAGGCACAATGCCGGACCAACTCTATCTTTGCGGCTTTGTATTCCCCGAAGGTGGGTTTATTGTGAATCATTCGGCAACAAGAACGGTGCCGCACTTAGGTGGAGGGTACTGTATGGCAAAAAGAGCCGGGTTCATTTTCAGAATTAATTCAGATTATTCAGTTGTTTAGTCCCTCCAGCCAGGGAATCGAAAAAGGTTTGATTTTTTGAGGTACATGACCATTTTATTGACGGCAAAGGAACCAGCCAATAAGGGTGCGCCTTAAAAGTACTTTAATAAAAAGCCGGAGTAAAGTGAGTTTCACTCCGGCTTTTGCAGTTACAGTCAGGAAATGAGTTAAAGGTCAAAGGATTGTTTATTGGTACACTACAATATAGAACGAATCAAAGTTTTCAAATTGTTGGTGCCAACACATTCCCGGGGTTAAGAGACGGTTTAAATTTTTTAACACGGGGAATAACTTTCTAGGACTCTAAATTACAGGACGAGTTGATACTCCTGCCTTTATAGATTCTCAGGATAGAAACCCCTTAGCCGTACCGGGTGAAAAATACCAGGCGATTTTTCACTCGGTGCAGCTCTTTTTCCTTCAGGGGCATTTTGCTTTAAACGACAATTCGAGGCTATTTTCGGTTTCGCCCCGTTTTTAGGTGGTTTCTGGTCTCCACTGGATTAAATCAA
>CAZDLO010000166.1:0-5612 GCA_964506325.1 uncultured Tangfeifania sp. | reverse complement strand
CGCCCAATGTGGCAGCGGGCCAAAAGGTAATCGTTGCAACAGTCGGGACCACCCTCTACAAAGGAGATGAACAGTTTACCATACAGAAGTCAAAAATAAGGGGTGAAACCTCTGCCGGGATGATCTGTGCAGAAGACGAGATCGGAATCGGAACAGACCACAACGGCATCATGGTATTGGATCCTGCAGCCCAACCCGGGACGCCGGCATCGACCTATTTCAACGTTGAAAGTGATTTTTGCCTGGAAGTAGACCTGACACCAAACAGGATTGACGGTGCATCCCATATTGGGGTTGCCCGTGACCTGGCCGCATTTTTAAGCCAAAAGGAGGAGATAAGATATACCAGGCCATCGGTTGAAAATTTTATAGTTGGTCAACGTACCCACCCTGTAAAGGTTACGGTAGAGAATCCGGAGGCATGTGCCCGCTATGCAGGCGTTTCTATTTCTGGAGTTACCATCAAAGAATCCCCCGAATGGCTGAAAAACCGGCTCCGTGTAATTGGGCTGAAACCTATCAACAACGTTGTGGATATCACCAACTATATCCTGTTTGAAACCGGTCAACCCCTGCATGCCTTTGACATGGCAGCCATCAAGGGGAATGAAGTTATCGTGAAAACCTTACCCGCCGGAACGAAATTCCGGACACTGGATGAAACAGAACGTATACTGGACGGGAAAGACCTGATGATCTGCAACGGCTCAGAAGGTATGTGCATTGGTGGTGTCTTTGGCGGACTGGACTCAGGAATTAGCTCCAGCACGACCGACATGTTCCTTGAAAGCGCATTGTTTAATCCTGTTTATATTCGGAAAACCGCCCGCCGCCATATGCTGAACACAGATGCATCCTTCCGTTTTGAGAGAGGCGTCGATCCAAACGGAACGATTTATGCACTCAAAAGGGCTGCCATCCTGATAGGTGAATTAGCCGGAGGTACAGTAGCTTCGGATATCGTGGATATTATAGCTGACCCGTCTGTCCTGGAGCCGTTCCCGGTTTCGGTCAGTTACCGTAATATCTCCCGGCTGATTGGCAAGGAGATTCCGAAAGTACAGGTCAGGAATATCCTCCGATCCCTGGAGATCCAGATTCTTAAAGAGGATGACGACTCCCTCGAGCTTTCTGTTCCACCCTACAGGGTTGATGTCCGCCGTGAAGCAGATGTCATTGAAGAGCTGCTGCGCATCTATGGATACAACAATGTGGAACCGGGAACCTTCGTAAAATCAACACTGCAGCATGCCGCTCACCCTGACAAGCAAAAATTGCAGAATCTTGTTTCAGAGATACTTACCGCACACGGCTTCAATGAAATCATGTGCAATTCGCTCACAAAATCGACCTATTACGATAACCTGGTTACCTTCAGGGAAGAAAACTGTGTCAAGCTTTTCAATCCGCTCAGTTCAGACCTGAATGTCATGAGGCAGACCCTGCTTTTCGGCGGACTGGAGACCATTCTCAGGAACACCAATTTCAGAAATGCGGATCTGAAACTTTATGAATTCGGAAATGTCTATTTCTTTGATGGGTCCAAAACCTATTCCAACCCAGTAAAGAATTTCAGGGAGGAGGAACACATCGGACTCTGGCTTACCGGGAACAAGGATGGTGACAACTGGACAGGCAAGTCCCAGTTATCGAGCTTCTATACGTTGAAAAGCTACCTGGAAAAGATTTTCTCCAGGCTGGGCATCTCACCGGATAATTGCCAGGTGGAAAACTTCTCCACCGAGATTTTTTCGGATGGAATTGCTTATTCCTTCAACAACCAGAAGATTGCCCAGTTGGGAATAGTCCATAAAAACATATTGAAACAATCAGATATACAGTCAGATGTATATTATGCGGACATTCACTGGACAATGCTCCTTAACGCCATCAAAAAGGCTAAAGTGGCCTACAGCCCTCTCCCGAAATTTCCGGAAGTCAGAAGAGATCTTGCTTTGCTGGTGGACAGGGATGTCACCTTCAGTACGATAAAAATGTGGGCGCTGAGAACGGAAAAGGAAATACTCAAAACTGTCAATATCTTCGATGTTTATGAAGGCGACCGCCTTCCGGAAGGGAAAAAGTCCTATGCAGTAAGCTTTCTCCTTAGAGACGATTCTAAAACCCTCAACGATAAGCAGATAGAAAAGACCATGGAGAAACTGATGAATGCCTTTAAAAGGGAACTGGGTGCGCAAATCAGGTAACAATGGGCACAAAAATAATTGCTGTAACCGCTCAACCTGGGATAAACATTATAGTCAGCCTTGCCAGGTCAATCTGGACGGAGCATTATGTTCCTATCATCGGCCAGGAGCAGGTCGATTACATGCTGGCCAAATTTCAGTCGGCGGAAGCCATTGAACTCCAGATCAGAGAGGAGGGTTGTTCCTATTACCTTATTTATTCCGGTGGCAGGCCCGCAGGATACCTTGGAGCAAAACGGAAGGACAATGAACTGTTTCTCAGTAAATTGTACGTCCTTGAAAGTGAAAGGGGCAAAGGCATTGGCAGGACCGGGATTGATTTCCTCGCTGCAGAGTGCCTGGAGAACGGGTTGGAATACATTACCCTGACAGTCAACAAGAATAACCTCCGGACTATCCATGCCTACGAAAAGATGGGATTTGACATATACGGAGAAATGATCGGGGATATAGGTTCTGGTTATGTTATGGATGATTTCCTGATGCGAAAACGGATCTATCCCGGGTGAGCATCATTCATAGAGTTGTTTCAGGTTGCCGAAATAATCGACATCCCATCCCTCCACCATGTTATTGAAGGCATTGTCCGGAATATTGGTCTGGTTCAATTCCACCTGGGTTCCCTTCTTGTCAGGAAACAATTTGATGGTAACGATTGAATCCTCCTCTTCACCAAAGAACCATTTCTGTACAATCAGCTTATCCTGAATAAATTCAATATTCTTCCCGGTAATGGCTCCATCCCAGATTTCAAAATCACTGCCGGGTTCAGTACTCATGACAACAGGCTCACCTGTCCAAATTTCAATCATAAGGGGATTTGTCATCGCATTGTATACGTCATGCGGCAGTGCATTCAAGGTGTAACGCTTTTTCAATTCTTTCATGGATGGCTGGTAAAATATCAGTTACTTCAAAACGGACCATTATAGTTTCTCAAAATTAGCTGAAATTGTATAAAATTCCTATTTTTATAATTACACAAACTACATGCTGTAACCCCGGATAATTAGGTTGCCGTATAAACGTCTGGGACCTGTAATTCCTCCCGCATTTTGAATATTTTCTTATGAATAAAATTATTCTGTACTCCCGCCTGGTAAAATTCGAACACACGATCTTTGCCATGCCTTTTGCCCTCATTGGATTTTTCATGGCAGTGATGGTTACAGACCAGGTTCCCTTCTGGAGGCTCCTGGCGGAGATTGTTGCCTGCATGGTGTTTGCCAGAAATGCCGCCATGGGTTTTAACCGCTTCCTGGACCGGAAATTTGATGCCGCCAATCCCAGGACTGCCCGGAGGGAGATTCCGGCCGGACTGGTTTCTGCACCAAAAGCCATGGCTTTTGTCGTCATCAATGCCTTGTTGTTCGGGCTCATGACCTTTTTAATCAATCCGCTTTGCTTTGCCTTATCTCCTGTGGCCCTGTTCGTAATACTCGGATACAGTTATACAAAGCGCATCACCCCTTTGTGCCATTTTGTGCTGAGCCTGGGGCTGTCACTGGCTCCCATCGGAGCCTGGCTTGCAGTGACAGGATCTTTTGCCGTTGCACCGCTGCTCTTTTCAGGAATAGTATTCTTTTGGGTGAGTGGATTCGATATCATTTATGCCTGCCAGGATGTTGAGTTCGACCATAGCTACCGCCTTCAAAGTATACCGGTACTCGTTGGGGTACGTAAGGGGCTGAACATCTCCGTTGCACTGCACATCCTGACTTTTATCTTTGTCATTCTTGCCGGACTGGCGCTGGACGCAGACTGGATCTTCTGGGTGGGTTCTGCCATTTTTGGGGGACTGATGGTCTACCAGCACCTTATTGTGAAGGCAGATGACCTGAGCAGGGTAAATCTTGCCTTTGGGACCACCAACGGCATTGCAGGGGTCATTTTTGGGCTATTTGTCATACTGTCCCTGTACTATTGAACCACCAAGCCTTTTGCCCTGTTAAAATTTATAGTTGAAGCCTACAGTAAATAACTCCTTGAACTGCCATTTGGCCTTTTTATCTATTTCATTGCCGCTGGAATCCGTGACCGGGAATTTTGTATTGTAGTCATAAACCATCTGCGTATTTATCCGGGTGCTGATGTATTGTGTGAGCTGTAAAACGAGGGTCTGTTCCCAAAAGACATTGTACTTCTTAAAAGGATAGACATAATTGCTGAAGATCTCTGCCCTCGTATCATAAATGATATTCTCCCTGATCAGGTAATGCCAGTTCAGCTTGGTGATGATACCAGGCTCCCACAAACTGGTTCTGCCAGGCTCCAGTCCGTAATTGGAAGGATCAATCAGGACAGTATCTCTCACGTAGGTGGTTTTTGAGGTGAACGGCGAGAGGAAAAGTGAGAAATTTTTATTGGGCTTGTAATCCATCCCCACAGAAAAAGTGAGATATCCGGGGGCCATGAATTTTGAAATCGGGTTATCCTTGTCAGGATACTTGTATCCCTTGGCGATCTGGGTCCTGAAGTTGGTCTCCCCCGAGTAATACCACTTTTTGAATGCAGAAATTCCGAGCCTCGACTGAATTTCCAGCTTGTCATCGTTTTTCTCGAGTCCCCTGGTCTTGGAATTAAATATCCCAAGTCTGAACTCTGCATTGTTTTCCCATTTCACATACTTCTTGCTGTAATTGGCGACATATCTCCCGATCAGCAACAAGGACAATGAACTTTCACCTCCCTTTGCCCAGTTGGAAAGTGCCGTCTGGGTAAATCCGACTGCACCTGTGCCAAACAGGGTCCATGGGAGAGGATCGACAGGCTTAAGGTAGATATTCTGCAACTTGCCATCCGGTTTTTTCTGGTCAAAAATGATCTCCTTCTTTTGGGTTTCCGCCATTCTCAGAAATTTGACCCCATCGTCAATCACCATTTTCACACCTCCCTTGCCGTTGTTGTACAGAACAACGCTGACAGAATCATTTTGTTCATTTTTGAGGAATATCCTTGTAGGCACCATTGGACGATTAGCGGTCCAGGTTCTGGCCTGGTTGCCTGAACGGTTGGTGACTGTAATGAGTGTTGAGTCGGCGGCTGCATGGTTGGTGAGATACCGGAGGGCAATCCTGACGGAGTCATTTACTTTCCTGACCTCTGCCTCATTGAAGTTGTCCAGTATTTCCCTGTTTTTGGAAGAAAGGAAGTTCCTTTTTTTGGTTGCCTCCTCGTTGGTGAGCCGGGCCATGAAATTTTCCTTGTAGGTTTGAATGAGAAAATCACGCTGACTAAACAGTACCGAATCATTGTAAAACTGGCGTGTGGAATTGAACAGCCTGGTTTTCAATGTATCAATCTCATCCTCAGTCACATTGGCGGGCAATATTATATCCACAAGCCCTTTGCGGTACCTGCTGACAAATGCCCCGGGCAAGGTACGCTCCATATCGGGAAGCATCA
>CAZDLO010000165.1:1701-5680 GCA_964506325.1 uncultured Tangfeifania sp. | reverse complement strand
TAAACGCAAAAATAGTCAGATCCTGTCTTTCGTCAAGGGTATATAAACGGCTCCGTACCTACGCCGCCCTTGACAAAACCCAAAATCTTACAAAAAAGCATTTACGGTTTGATAAAAGAAAAAAATTGTAGATTTATGAAATCAAAGTGAAAATCAACGGACAGAGTTCAGATTACACTCCCGTACTTACGTGGAGAAGTTAATCGTTTTCACCTTCTACATATCCGAAATTGGCTAAAATACCGCCATCCACATAGAGAATATGACCATTAATAAACTGGCTGGCTTCTGAGGAAAGAAAAACTGCAGCTCCTACCAGATCATCCACTTCACCCCAACGGTGAGCAGGCGTGCGGGTCATGACCAGAGTGTCAAAAGGATGTCCTTTTTTTGCAAAGTCGGTGGTCAATTCTGTTTTCATATAACCCGGCCCTATCCCATTAACTTGGATATTGTGCTTTGCCCATTCGCAACACATATTTTTAGTCAATAACTTGAGTCCTCCCTTTGCCGATGCATAAGCCGAAACTGAATTACGACCATACTCACTCATCATGGAACAGATATTAATGATTTTTCCACCCTTATTCCTGATCATTCCGGGAACTACACGTTTTGACACAATCAAAGGGGAAATTAAGTTAATTTCCAGAACTTGCTTAAAATCCTTAATGGGCATTTCTAAAATTGGCGACCTTTTGATAATTCCTGCATTATTAATCAGGATATCTATTTCCCCCACTTCCTTTTCGATTATTGAAATTCCATTATCCACATTGACTTCATCAGTTACATCAAAATTGATTGTATATACTTCAATACCAATGTTCCCAAATAGTTTTTTTGCAGCTTCAAGTTTTTCATCGCGAATATCGTTAACACAAATTTTAGCCCCTGCCTGGCCTAGTCCAACAGCCATACTGAAACCCAATCCAGAAGTTCCTCCCGTAATTAGGGCGATTTTACCATTCAGATTAAATTTATCCAGTATATTTTGCATATTATTTCAGATCAATTGGTTTAACTACATCCATATCAGAAAAATCGAGATTTTCGCCAGCCATGCCCCAAATAAAACTATAATTGGAGGTTCCTGCTGCCGAGTGGATTGACCAATTTGGTGAAATCACTGCCTGGTTGTTATGTACCCAGATATGCCGGGTTTCCTCAGGTTGACCCATAAAATGGCATATTGAATTTCCTTCGGGAACATCAGTATAAAGGTAAACCTCCATCCTGCGGTCGTGAGTATGCGGGGGCATGGTGTTCCATACGCTCCCTGGTTGCAGCTCAGTTAAACCCATTTGAAGTTGACAGGTTGGACATGTTGATGCCACAATGTACTGCTTAATTCTCCTCTTATTGGCATCTTTTTCATTACCAAGCTCCAACAAATTGGCATCGCCTTGTTTAATCAGTTTGTTACTGAATGCTTTGTGGGCAGGAGCCGAGTTCAGGTAAAGCAATGCTGGCAGAGCCATTGTGGTACTTTCCAATACAATTTCTTTTGATCCCTGAGTGATATAAAGCGCTTCTTTACAATTCAGTTCAAAGCTGATTCCATCAACGACTATTCGTGCAGTACCACCAAGATTGATGATTCCCAATTCACGCCTTTCGCAAAAATAGGCAGCCTTCATAGGTTCAATTGATTCCAGTTTTATGGCTTCAGATTTAGGTACTGCACCACCAGCCACAAAACGATCGTAACCGGTATAAACCAACTTAACTTTATCGTCTTCAAATATTGACTCAATTAAAAAATCTTCGCGTAGTAGGGTTGTGTCGTAATACTTTACGTCACGTGGATGTGATGCAAATCTTTTACTGTATTCAATATTGCTCATAGTTGAAAATTTATGATTTTTCAATTGTTAAAGGAATGATATCCTTAATGAATATTTTAATAATTAGCCAGTTAACCAGATAAACCGAAGAGGAAGTCAGAAATATCAGGAAATAGCTTCTTGTGCTTTTAAGTAAAAGTCCGACAAAGGATGCTGAAATCGGACCTCCGATTGCTCCGGCAAAACCACACAGCCCCATCATCGAACCCACTGCATTTTTTGGATAGATATCCGAAACGATGGTGAAAATATTGGATGCCCATCCCTGGTGCCCAGCAGCAGCCAATGAAATTAACGCTACGGCAATCCATAGGCTTTGAACCTGCGAAACCAGCATAACAGGCAATATGATAATCGCACAGATGAGAATAGTTGTTTTCCTGGCAAATCCGACACTCTTACCCATGATAATAAATTTTGAGGACAACCATCCGCCCATGATTCCGCCTACACTGGAGAAAGCATAAATAATTATTAACGGGAACACAACCTCCTTCAGGTTGATACCATGTGTCTTATTTAAAAAATCGGGTATCCAGAAGAGGAAGAACCACCATACCCAGTCTGAAATAAACCTTGTGGAACAGATAGCATAGGTTTGTCTGAACTTAAAAAGTTGAACCCATCTTATTTGCTCTTTTGAGTTGATCTCATCTTTATCCTGATCGATATAGTTGAATTCTTCGCTCGATATTTTCGGGTGTTTTTCGGGTAGATGGTAATAGGATAACCAGAAAAATATCCATATAAAACCAAGGGAACCTGTAATAATGAAAGCCCACTGCCAGCCCAGGGCAATGGTGATACCTGAAACAATGATGGGTGCAATTATTGCACCGATTGTCGAACCGGAATTGAAAATTCCGGCAGCAAAGGCGCGATCTTTTTTTGGGAACCATTCGGCAACAGTTTTTACAGCAGCAGGGAAATTGCCTGCTTCTCCCAATCCCAATGCGAAGCGTGCAGCAGCAAAACCAATGAGACTGGTCGCTGCTGCATGGGCCATTCCTGCGATACTCCAAACGACAATTGACAATAAATAGCCCATACGCGTTCCAAACTTATCAAGGACACGTCCTGTAATTAAAAGCCCTAATGCATAAGCAACCTGGAATGCCGTGACAATATACCCGTAATCGGCATCGCTCCAACCTAAATCACTGGCAATGTAAGGTTTGAGGATCCCAATGACCTGTCTGTCGATATAGTTGATCGTCGTTGCAAAAAACAGCAATGCAACTATTCTCCATCTGTAATTTCCAGTTTTCTCCATTCATTTTGAATATTACATGATGCCATATTTATCAAAGGCATCAACTGTACTCATTCCCTCCTGCAAAGCTTTGAGCACCATTTTCTCTCCGCGCGCTTTCTCCAACGCGTATGTAAATGCTTCTTTTTCGACCTCTTGGGGCACTACCAATACACCATCAATGTCACCAAATATGATATCACCGGGATTTATTTTTACACCACCCCATTCAATTGGAATCCGATAATCTATCACTTTTCCTCTTGGTCCCTGATCCTGGGCGTAGCTACCCATGGAGAAAGCGGGAAATCCCATTCGCAGAATTTCCTTTGTATCGCGTGAGAAACCATTAACTACAGCCCCGGCGGCTCCTAACTTCATGGCTCGGACACTCATCAATCCTCCCCAGAGCGCATAATTATGTGATGAACCTGTGCAGATGTAGATTTCATCTTCCTTCAAATCATCAAGGGCTTCAAACATGAGACCAAAGGGTTTTTGCATGATTGGATGTTTGGTATCTTCAACAATCTCGCCAAAAACATCTGCTTCGAGCACTGGAAGTGCCCTGCCTATCACGACCATATCTGCTCCAATCGGTTGTATGCCAGGAGGTAAAAACTGATGTAAATATCCCATCTTGTCGAGAACATCCCCAACCACTGCCGTAAAAAGCTCTTTTCGTACCATTGAAAAAAGATCCTTATCATCCTTCCAACTCAGCATAACTATTTCGATTTTAAATATATAATTAGTAAAAGTCAAATGCCCCCATGCTGATCTATTGAACCAAACTGATTGTATAGGTCGCCTTATTTCCCTTAAATTCAGCGACTAACGGCTCTACAACTCCATTCCGGTGTCCATATTGTATCCCTGA
>CAZDLO010000165.1:0-1691 GCA_964506325.1 uncultured Tangfeifania sp. | reverse complement strand
AAGAGATACATTTTCAGGTTCGACAATTTGAAATTTAATTTTCTTGCCTTCCAATTCCACTACTGCTGAACTATGATCTAAATTAACAGTTGTGTGGTTTTCCCCGTTAAAGGTCAATATAGGCCATGTTATTCGCATATTTGAGATGTCACCTAATAATTCATCTTCAACAGTAATTTTCCCTTTTTCAACCTTAACATTTTCAACTACTATCAATTGTTTGTCAAACTTGACCTTAACAATATAGGTAATTTTAAACTGTGCTGCATTATTCGATTGCTCAAGAATTTCAAGGACTGGATTATCAGGCTTTAATTCAGCTAATGAGGACCATGTTCCATCACTATTCTTCCATGAAGGTCCGGTTGCAATTGCTATTCCTTTACCGCTGTATTTCTCGGCACATCCATCTGAAGGTCCCAGTTGGGGATGACTTCCCATCATATGAATTCTCAGGATGCCTGTTGGGTTATATAGCTGATCCCCGCGGGTATCATATTCAAGATAAGTCTGTCCTACGGTTGCGAATATCTTGTGAAATGGTTCAATGATCGGTAAAACATAACCCCCTAAATCAGCAGGCGATGGTTTTTCTTTAATTGTGTCATTGGAAAACTGCCAGGCTTGCGCTAACATGGATGTTGCCAGCATATTGTAACAGGCATGAACCGAATAGACTTCATATCCATGCCTGGCTTCAACCGGGTATTTATTTTTTACGATGTACCCTGACCCGTCAGGTCTGAGCCATTCATTAATGCTACCCAACGACAACATAGCAGCCCTCTTAAATGCACCTGCTTTTTCCCTTTCCCCGTTTTTTGCATATTGGCTTGCGAAAATTTCAAAAACAACGCATTGTTCCGCTTCATTCCAAATGTGGTGACTACTCCGAAAACCGGTAGGAAGTTCACCGAAAGGAGATTGCAGGAACAAAGACATCCATGCCCCTTTTGTCACTATTTCAGAATACTTTTCAAAATTCTTCCCGTGATAACCTAAGGCCAGCATTCCACTGATGTAATGTCTGGAGAAAAGATCATATGGAAAGGGATTCCCGTTCTCATTATACATTCCGTAATCCGTAAAATGGGAAAGTTGGGATTTAAGGCAGGTATCCACGTAGTTTAAAGATGTATAACCTGCTTTATACCTTAAGAACTCTCCGGCCGTGTTGACAATATTCCAGTTATTACCAAACTTCAGGTACGTATTATAAAAGAATTCCGGATTCATCTTTTCAATATTCTTACCCCATTCAGCATACCTTTTCTTATCAGCAATTCCTTTATATAGCTTAAATGCGAACATAACCGGCCAGGTATAAAAATCACCATGCCTTCCGGCCGACCAGTTTCTTGCCATATCTTGCGTAACAACATCCATGGCCAGCATACCACTTTCAATCAGCTTCTTGTCTTTTGTAAATCCTGAAGCTGCCAAAACTGAAATACTATGTGCATAACAGGGTGTTGTAAAATACATCTCTTTTTTGGCTACCGGATCAATAATCCGTCCAGAATCATTCTGGCATTTCTGAAATGCCCGAACCTGGCCTTCAATGATCTTAAGGTAGGATTCTCTCGATAACCCGTTTTTCACAATTGAATGTGCAATTTTTTGCCTGTTTTGAAATGAATCAATTCTTTCAGATAGCAACCAACTATCTGGTTTACTATCTAATAAAAATG
>CAZDLO010000164.1:0-5708 GCA_964506325.1 uncultured Tangfeifania sp. | reverse complement strand
GGATTCTTTATAAATGCAGAAAATCTTTATCTTTGCACCATGATTCGTAACCTTAGAACATATTTTATTGTTGGTGTATTGTTAATCGCCTCATCCTGTGGTGAATACCAAAAGATAGTCAAGAGTACTGACTACGAATACAAACTTAAGAAAGCCCGTGAATATTACGACAAGAAAGAATACAGCAAGTCGTCGCAGCTTTATTCAGAGTTGGTAAACATTTACAGGGGGACAAACCGTTCTGACCAGGTCTACTATTACCTGTCCAAGAGCAACTATGGACAAAAGGATTATCTGATGGCTGGTCACTATTTCAGACAACTGATCAAGGAATATCCACACAGTACCTTCACTGAGGAATCACAGTTTCTCATAGGGAATTGTTACTACCTTGATTCACCTGCTCCTCGTCTTGATCAAAAAACCACACAGGATGCCATTGATGCTTTTCAGTTGTTTATCAATGTTTTTCCTTCCAGCAACAAGGTTGCAGAAGCAAATAAGCTTATTGATGAGATGCGCGAGAAACTGGTGTTAAAGTCATATATGAATGGCAGGTTGTATTATGATTTGGGTGATTACAGGGCTTCAGTTATCTCCTTGTCCAACAGCTTGAAAGAATATCCTGACTCAAAATACCGCGAAGAGCTGATGTTCTATCTTTTAAAATCAAAATATTTGCTCGGTGAAAACAGTATCGAGGAAAAAAAACGTGAGAGACTGAATTCGGAACTCGATGAGTATTACACTTTTGTCGATGAATTTCCGAATAGTAAATACCGGAAGGAAGCCGATAAATTCTTTGCTAACACAAAGAAAATGATGAATTTGAAGGACGAAGAAATTAAGAAATAAAAATATATTATGGATTACAGAAAAGTCAAAGCAGCTTCAACAACAGTTCCCCGCAATCTTAGCGAGTTGGATTCAACAACCGACAATGTTTATGAATCATTGATGGTCATTGCCAAACGTGCCAATCAGATCAATGCAGAAGTGAAAGAGGAATTAAACCAGAAGTTGCAGGAATTTGCTTCTTATTCCGATAACCTTGAGGAAGTCTTTGAAAACCGTGAGCAGATTGAAATCTCCCGTTACTATGAAAGACTTTCCAAGCCTGTACTTATTGCCTACGAAGAGTTCAAAGATGGTTTGATATACTACCGTAATCCTGCCAAGGAGAAAAAATAGTATAGCATTCTGAATTTAATATTTTAAAATGCCGCTCAAGGGAAAAAAAATTGTTCTCTGTATAACTGGCAGCATCGCTGCCTACAAAGCGGTTTATTTGCTGCGTGGTCTGGTGCGCGAAGGTGCAGAAGTTCAGGTCCTAATGACCGATGCAGCCAAGGAATTCGTTGCTCCGCTAACATTTTCCACACTATCAGGGAAACCGGTTTTAAGTGATTTTTTCTCTGAATCTGGCGGTGTTTGGAATAGCCATGTAGATTTGGGATTGTGGGCAGATCTTTTTATTGTAGCACCGGCTACAGCCACAACCATAAGTAAGATGGCATCCGGTCATTGTGATAATCTTGTAGTAACAACCTATCTCTCTACCAGATGTCCGGTTATGGTTGCACCGGCCATGGACATGGATATGTTTGAACATCCTGCATTACAGGAAAATCTTAACAGGCTTCGATCTTACGGCAATTTGATCATTGAGCCTGCAACAGGTGCACTAGCCAGCGGGCTGTCGGGCAAGGGTCGGATGGAGGAACCTGAAAAGTTATTGGAAATCATTGCTGATTTCTTCGCGGTAAAAAAAAAAATCTGAAGATAACTTTCCTTGTAACAGCCGGACCGACCCAGGAAAAAATTGATCCGGTCAGGTTTATCAGTAATTATTCCACCGGCAAAATGGGCTTTGCCATAGCTGAACATCTTGCATCTGTTGGTGTACATGTTATACTTGTTTGCGGTCCGGTTAACCTGCGTGTTGAAAATCCCCTTATCAAAAGAATTGACGTCACATCTGCCGATCAAATGTTTGATGCCTGTATGCTGCATTTTGCTGAATGTGAGGGTGCTGTACTGACTGCTGCCGTAGCTGATTACACCCCAGTTTCACCGGAAACTGAAAAGATCAAACGTATGCATGGTAACATGAACATTGAATTACGGCCCAACAAGGACATAGCGGCGGAACTGGGCCGAATTAAAAGAGCTGACCAGATTTTGGTCGGATTTGCCCTGGAAACATCCAATGAGATAGAGAATGCCATATCAAAGCTGAAAAGGAAAAACCTGGATATGATTGTGCTTAATTCCTTGAGGGAGGAAGGTTCCGGGTTTGGATATGATACCAATAAAATCACCATTATTTCCCGGGATGAAGAGATTAATTATTATGATCTCAAATCCAAACAAGAAGTTGCCAGGGATATTGTCAACCGTATGTTTGCGCTTGACAATTCATCATTCGATTGAATTTGCCTTACCGGTTTCGCAATTTGATTAGATTGTCTATTTTTAGAGAACATTTTGATGTTATGCGAAATACTCTGTTATCATTCTTCCTCTTTTGCAACCTGCTAAACCTTTCGGGACAGGAGTTGCAATGCAATGTCAGTGTCTCAAGTTCGAGGATAGAAGGAACCTACAAGGAAATCTTTCAAACAATGCGGAATGATATTTCCGAGTTTATGAACAACAGGAAATGGACAGAGCATCAATTCTCCTACGATGAGCGCATCATATGTACGATTTTCATCCAGATTACTGACCAGATAGGATCTGATCAGTTTAAAGGTTCAATACAGGTACAATTGAACAGGCCTGTTTTCAATTCATCTTACCAGTCACCTGTTTTGAACATCAAAGACAATGATTTTGATGTCAGATATGTTGAATTTCAGCCACTGGAATTCAGTGAAACCTCGAACACCAATGCCCTTACAAACATCCTGGCATATTATGCCTATGTGATCCTTGGCTTTGATTATGATACTTACTCTCCGATGGGAGGAACCCCCTATTTTCAGAAAGCAAGGGATATAGTCAATAAATCCCAGAATGCAAGAGAGAAGGGATGGCGTGCTTTTGAAGGCCAGTATAACAGGTTCTGGTTAATTGATAATCTGACAAATAAAGCATACAGTCCTTTCAGGGATCTGTTGTACCGTTATCACCGGTTAGGATTGGATATGATGGCTGAAAAACCTGATATTGGACGGGGTGAGATCGCAGATGCCTTGAAAAATATGCAAAAGGTATACCGCTCACGACCGGATACCTATATCAACCGGATCTTCTTCGATGCCAAATCTGATGAGATTGTAAACCTGTTTTCGAAAGGCAGTGTAGACGAGAAAAGCAGGGTGATGATTGTTCTGACTGAGTGTGATCCGTCCAACTCGGCAAAGTATGAGAAGATCATGCAACAGAAAATATTCTGATGTTTAAAATTGACAGGGCATAAAAAAATTTGACCTGAAGCTGGACGCTATTCAAAGCGATTGTTGAATTTTGGTCCTTTGCAGTATAGACACTGATTAAATATGTTTAATTACAAGTTTTTACAATAAATGTTAAGGCGCCTGCAGATTAGAAATTATGCATTGATCAGGGAACTGGAGGTAGACTTTACATCCGGCCTTACCATTATTACTGGCGAAACAGGTGCAGGGAAATCAATTTTGATTGGTGCTCTTTCATTAATACTGGGTCAGCGTGCCGATACAACAGTTTTAAGGGACAAGGCAAACAAATGTATAGTTGAAGGAGTTTTTGAAATTGAAGGTTATGGCATGGAATCACTTTTTGCCGATAATGACCTTGATTTTGATACCCAGGTTCTATTAAGAAGAGAAATTTCTCCTAACGGAAAATCACGCGCTTTTGTAAATGACACGCCTGTCAATTTAAAAGCCCTCCAGGATCTTGGAATACGACTGATAGATATTCACTCCCAGCACCAAAGCCTTGAGTTGGGCAACAGGTTGTTCCAGTTAATGGTACTTGATAATTATGCAGGCAACAGACAATTACTATTAGAATACCAGGACAAATACAAAATATTTAAATCATATTCGGCAGATCTCACCATTGCGGAAGAGAATGCAATACAGATGCGTAAAGAACTGGATTACTTTCAGTACCAGTATGAACAGCTATCCGGTGCCAACCTTCAGATTGGCGAGCAGGAAAGCATCGAGCATGAACTTTCCCTGTTGACTCATGCCGAGGAGATTAAACTTTCCTTGTTGTCTGTGGCGAACCTGATTGGGGGTGATGACAACAATGCTCTAAGCCGCCTGAAGGAATCTGTGAATGTTTTGAACAGGATCTCCAAGTATTACCCGGAGGCAGCAATATTGTCTGAGCGGTTGCATAGTTCTTATCTGGAAATAAGCGATATAAATTCTGAGGCAGAACTTTCATCCGAAAATGTTGAAGTGGATCCCAGGCGAATTCTTATGCTTAATGAAAGATTGGACCACATCAATTCTCTTTTGATCAAACACCATTCTAAAACGGAGGAAGAATTAATATTGTTGCGCAACGAATTTGAATTTAAGATTGGCAATGTCCATTCCAATGATGAATCAATACTGGAATTAAAGGCGCGGGTCAGGGAATATGAGGAATCCCTGGTTGTCCTTGCCGATCACTTGTCCACCAACAGGCATGCCTCCGTTCAGCCAATAAGCAGGAAGGTGGAAGAGCAATTGCTTCAGCTTGGTATGCCGAATTCCCGTTTCAGCGCAGAGGTCAAAACCGGATTGTCCCTGTCGCCCTATGGAAAGGATGAAGTGAATTTTCTGTTCACCGCCAACAAAAATGGGGAGTTGAATGAAATTTCAAAGGTTGCTTCCGGAGGGGAATTGTCAAGGCTGATGCTCTCCATCAAGGCGCTTATTTCTAAATCAAAGGCTTTGCCTACCATACTCTTTGATGAGATTGATTCAGGTATCTCCGGCGAAACTGCCGATAAAATGGGAAATATTCTGAAAGAGATTTCACAGGATATGCAGGTAATAAATATTACCCACTTGCCTCAAATTGCTGCCAAAGGTGATCATCATTTTCTTGTTTACAAAGAAGACAACGAAACCGAAACAATTACCCGTTTACGATTACTATCACCGGATGACCGTATTTCAGAAATTGCCAAAATGCTGAGTGGCGAAAGTATTTCTGATGCGGCCAGGCTTAATGCTGCAGAACTGCTGAAATGAATATTTATCGGACCTAAGATTCATTAATTTTCAGTTCATTAACACTAAAGATGAAACAGAAATTTCCGGTTCACGTATGAAACATCTGGAGGTTAAACACTTTCAAGAAGATGTAACAATAAAAACCGATGAAGTTTCCGGCAATTCAGGAAAAAAAGTCAGAACACATTTTTGGCATTTTCGCTATCTGGGCAATAAAATCACAAAAAATCAAAAATAATTATAATAGCTTAAATTATATCTAAAAGCATGTCATACAATTTGTTGAAAGGAAAAAGAGGAATAATTTTTGGTGCTTTGAATGAACATTCAATAGCCTGGAAAGTAGCTGAAAGAGCTTATGAAGAGGGAGCAACATTTACCTTGACCAATGTCCCAATCGCACTCCGCATGGGAGATACTCAGTTGCTGGCTGATAAATGCAAGACTGAAGTAATTCCTGCCGATGCGGTTAGCCTTGAAGACCTTGAGAATCTTATCTCACGCTCAATGGAGGTTCTGGGAGGTAAAATTGATTTTATTCTT
>CAZDLO010000163.1:0-5770 GCA_964506325.1 uncultured Tangfeifania sp. | reverse complement strand
AAAAATTCATTTTCCGGATTACCAATACATCCGGTCCATAACCCATCGATGCCATCCGCTCTCTGGTTCTGGACAGTTCAAAGGGATCAACATCAATGGCATACATTTTTCCCCCCGGAAGCACACTCTTGATCATTTCCAAGCAGTGTCCTCCGTAGCCGAGGGTCGCATCCAGTCCGGTCTGTCCCGGAACAATCCGGAGAAATTCCATAATTTCCTTTACACAAATGGAACGGTGCATTCCGGCCGGGGTGCGTCCTTGTTCCATCACCTTTTCAATGTCTTCCTTGTATTGCTCAGGCTTCAGCTCTTTGTATTTCTCACTGAAAGCTTTGGGGTGTGTGCCTTTGTACCTTATGCGGCGAATTCGTTTGGGGTCTGATTCTTCCATGATGCAAAGCTAATTATTTGAAACTTGCCGGAAAATGAAATGTACAAGGTTTCCATCCGGATAATGGGTTAAAAAGAGAGAAGGGGAAAATTTAATGCCTTAATGTTTTTTAAATAGTTCGATTTCATCAACTTGATAGCCAATAATATTTTTTTCGTTAAGTTTATTTCCTATATAATATTTATCGCCATAGTGGTCAATTTTAAACGGCGAAGAGTGGTCAATTTAGCTGCGCATCCAGATTTACCGGGGAATTAATAAATTTAAATCCTGTTTGTTAAGTCCAAAGTTTTAAAGCAGAGCGCGGGTTTTTTGTCCGGCTTTTTGAGATTTGAAAAATGACTAATAAAAATGCTAAATTTATAAACATGAACCCCTCTTCCGCTACAGCTCTCAAAATGAGATAATGATAAACTTTAGGTCTCCAAGGTAACAGGCAGTTTTTCAATAACTTAAGAATTGAATGGACGAATGGATTACTATGAGGAAATTATTACACCAACCGAAAATGAACAGGTGGGTATTCGCATCGCTGATCTTCGGTTCCATGCAGCCATAAAAAGCAAATAATAAAATTATGAAATACTTATTCAATATTGCTCTTGCGCTATTCATATCAGGATCTGTTCTTGGCCAACAGTATGAATATAAGGTTAAGATCGATGATAACCTGCGTGCCCGGCAGATCAAGGAGATGAAATTCGGCATGTTTATCTGCTGGTCATTCAGCACTTTCTCAGGACAGGAATGGACTCCGACCAGTGATAAGGACGCTTCTTATTTCAAAGCAACCGGTTGCGATACTGATCAATGGTGCAAGGTTGCCAAAGAGGCTGGCATGGGCTACATCCTGTTCCTGACCAAGCACCACGACGGATTCTGCTTGTGGGATACACAAACAACAGATAAGAAAGTAACAAACAGTCCCTTGAAAATTGATGTCCTTGCCAAACTAAGGAAATCATGCGACAAATATGGTATCAAGCTAGCCCTTTATTTCTCTGAAGGCGATTGGAACTGGCCGGGTGCTGTTGACGGGAAAGGTTATAATGCCGGTATAAGCAAAAATCCTGAGATCAAGAAGGCACAGTTAAAAGAACTTTGCACCAAATACGGTCCGGTTGAATTTTTCTGGATGGATCATGCTGTTGGTGACGGAGGGTTAAGTCACAAGGAGACTGATGAGTGGGTTGTTTCTTTTCAGCCAAATTGTTTTGTTGGATTTAATCATGGGGAACCCGCAGGAAGATTGTCATTAAGGGAGTTGGGAAAACCCGGTGCACTGGGGAACGCTTCAAGTTCTGTCTACAATAAAGATGCTGAAAGCAATTTCAAAGGTTATTTAGTTGCTGAATTTACCTATCCGATTCTTCCTAAACACGAAGGTGGCGCCATGTGGTTCTATTCACTTCCAAAGCATGACAATCTTTGCCTGCCGGCTGAAAAAGTCTACCAGGATTACCTGGGTGCTGTAAAATTCGGAAATATATTCTCCATCGACATCGGACCAGATTACATGGGACGTATAAGGGAGATCGATGTAAAAACATTAAAAAAAGTTGGCAGATATATCAATGGGAAAGACAAGCTTCCGGAAATCCCGGAAGGTACTGTCAGAGACGATTCAAATAAATAAATAAATAAAGTGAAGAGTAATGTTGCACGATCCAAGTCATATCTCTCAAATCCCTTTTGAGAAAGAAATACATTTAGCTGCGTCTGAAAAAGAGATCCTACGAAGATTGGGTTCCGACATTGCCTCAATTGCTTCATTGCCTGTACACAAGGAGAAAGCCATCCTATGGCAGAAAATGAATGATTTAAAGCAGGAGAGACCCATGGTGTGGGTGAATGAGATTCCGTGGCATGAGATGAATGTTGATGATGAGCTAACTTTGCTCACAGAGCACCCATGGGCAAGAGACCTTGAACAGCGATTACGCCGGATGATTTACCAGTGGAAACATTTGCCCTGTGATATGGTGGTGAGTGATTATTTGGAATGCCCGATAGTTTACCACACCACCGACTTTGGAATCGTTGAAGATGTAGATACAGTATTTACAGATGTTAAGAATGAGATCTATTCCCGCCATTTTAAGATTCAGATAAAAGAGCCGGAAGATCTTGAAAAGATTAAACTGCCGACAATTACCTACATGGAGAAAGCAACCCAGTACAGCCTGGATGCCATGAATGATATTTTTTCAGGTATAATCCCAGTAAAAAAAACCGGTCAGACCCATATCTGGTATACACCGTGGGACTTTCTGATCCGTTGGTGGGGAATTGAGGAGGCCATGATTGATTTGTATTTGCGGCCCGAAATGGTTCATGCAGCCTACGAAAAAATGGTGGATGCCTGGATGCATGAGCTTGACCAGTTTGAAGCACAGAATCTGCTTAGCCTTGATTGTAACAACACCAGGATAGGTTCGGGAGGTTATGGTTATACGAGCTACTTACCCGGCCCGGATTTTTCGGGTGATCATGTCAGACCAATCAATATGTGGGGTTGTTCCAATGCGCAGATATTCTCCTCTGTTTCACCGGAAATGCACTGGGAATTTGCATTGGAACATGACCTGCGTTGGCTAAAGAGATTTGGTCTGGTCTATTACGGATGTTGCGAACCACTCGACTTAAAGGCTGAAATTCTGTCGCGTATTCCTAACTTGCGAAAGGTATCCATCAGCCCCTGGGCGAATACCGAAAAGGCTGTAGAAGGATTCGGCGATAAATATATTCTGAGTCGCAAACCCTCACCCGCAATATTTATCGGTTGGGATGCGAATGAAGCCAGGAAACAGCTGATCGATTTTAAGGATGCAGCCGAAGGATGTAACCTTGAATTTATTATGAAAGATATTTCAACAGTGCAATACAAGCCGCAAAAATTGTGGGAATGGGCTGAAATTGCCATGAGTGTAGTAAATGAATAACCTGAATAGCAGTTTCATAGCTCCGTCAATGATCGTCCTATTTGCATGGGTCTCCACGACTTTTTTATGCATGGAATTCCCAATAATTTAAATGGCATAATAATTTGGCAAGTCATGAAATCGATAGGGTGAGCTCTGCCCATTAACAGACACGCTCTAAAATGGAGTTTCCGATTTTAAATATTAAAGCTTAAAGGTTACGAGTGCAACTTATTTTCACCTGACAGGAAGTTCTAAATGGTGCCGCGAATATCCTCCCAGTGTCCTTTTGTTTTACCTGTTTGATATAAATAATTATATACATTCAACATTAAGCTATAAATATTCTCAACGAATTCTTCTTTCTTTGAATTGTCCATTTTCACTAGCGTTGCGTTGTTTTTATATATAAGTTCTTTAAAACCCTTGTTATTAGTGCATTTGCTGAGTTTTTGATCGGGCAATGATTTGAAAATCTGTTTGCGTTTATTAGCCAAAAACCTTGGCCATGAATACAGGAAAGATGGTTTTCGCTCAGATTATGGTTTTCGCTCTTTATCATGTTTTCAAGTATGGCGTAAAACGGTATAATGGAGATTTTAATGTTCAGAATTTTACTTTTATCAGCAACAGATTTCAATCTGTAAATAGCACTTGATCCCCTGCAAATGGAACATATAAAGAATTCTGGCCGTGATTCATCTCTTGAGGTCCAATGATTAATATCCTCCCAATAATCCACTTTGAATGTACGGCTACAAGTGCTACATATTCCCATCCCATTACAATATAGGTATTTTCTCAGTGTCTGTTGGTTATTTTGTTGATTTCCCTTATTTCATCCAATGCAGAAGTTAATCGAAATATATTTTTAATAATTCCAATAATGAACTGTGTGCAATGGGTTTTATCATATAATCAGTGAATCCTGCCTCCATGGCCTTTTCCCTGCCGCCAGGCATACCAAAGGTCGTTTGCGCTAAGATAAAAACCTCGGGGTTTAATCGGCGGATCTGTCTGGCTGCTTCAAATCCGTCCATTCCAGGCATTTTGATATCCATTATCACCAGGTCGATGCCGGGATATTGGCCAAAGATTTCGATGGCCTCCCCACCTGTCTTTGCCCTGTAAAGATGACTGGAAAATCCTTTCACCATCATTGAAATTAGTTTGGCCGAAATTTCATCATCCTCGGCTATCAGGATATTGAGGTTTTTCAGGGCACTCTTTAAGCCATGCTCTGGCAACACTGTTTCGCATACATTTATCTTTGGCGAAGAATCGGCAGATGGTAGAGTGAAACTAAACACAGAACCAATATTTTGCTCCGATTCTGCACTGATTTTACCACCTTGCTTTTCGACAAATTCCTTGCAAAGCAGTAATCCCAGCCCGGTGCTTCGTTCTCCCTGGGTGCCGCCTCGCTTGGTGTTTGCATCAATATGAAACAATTGATCTTTAAGTTCTTTGGTCATGCCGATGCCGGTATCACTGACAGTTACCAGCGTTTGGTTATTTCCATATGATTTGGCCGAAATGGTTACCATCCCTCCCTTGTGGGTAAACTTGATGGCATTGGAAATCAGGTTGTTGATAATAGATTGAAGCATGTTTTTATCGGCGATCACTACAGGCTCGTTGGCAATCTCATCAACAAGTTCAATATCTTTTCCACGTGCCTGTTCAGCAAGGATGTTGATACATTCGGTAACCACCTTGTTTAAGCCAATTTTTTGCGGATTGAAATCGGAATTTCCCTTGCTTACCTGCGACCATTCCAACAGGTTTTCCAGCAGATTGAAAGTATTCTTTGCCGATTGACTTAGGTCTATCGTCATCTCTTTGATTTCAATATCTGTGAGATACAGATTCTCGTCGGCCATCAATTCGGTTAGCTGCATAAGTCCGCCCATCGGTCCGCGGAGGTCGTGGGCGATGATGGAGAAGAATTTGTCTTTTTCGGTGTTGAGCTTCTGAAGTTCATTGTTTTGGAGTTGGATCTCCAGCTCTCTCTTTTTACGGTCAGTAATGTCGCGGTAATTCAGTAATAACCCATTGATTGCAGGGTCTTTCAATAGATTGGCTGCCGTAATTTCGATGGGTTTGTAATTGCCGTCTTTACATCGGTATCTGAATTGAAAAGTTAAAACTGAGTTCTCTTTCTCCAACAACTTGTAGAACGCTCTTTGGGTCAATTCAATATCATCTGGATGGACTGTTGCGAAGCCGCTGGTCCCAATTCGTTCTTCAGGTAACCATCCGAAAAACCTTTCGATGTTCGCACTTTTGTATTTCATCAGGCCATCGGCACCCATGATGCCGATCACATCCGAAATATTGGATATCATGGAACTGTACCTCGCTTCACTTTTCCGCAATAATTCCTCGGCCACTTTGCGTTCAGAGATGTCGCGGAAACTCACCATTAACCCATTGATTAACGGATCGTTCAACAGGT
>CAZDLO010000162.1:0-6060 GCA_964506325.1 uncultured Tangfeifania sp. | reverse complement strand
GGGGGGCAGGCATGCCCTCTTCGAATGGTTCAATAACCATATGAACCTCCCCGAACTGACCTGATCCACCACTTTGCTTGCGGTGACGGTAATCTGACTGGGCCACTTTGGTGATTGTTTCCCGGTACGGAATTTTCGGATTCAAAAACTGGATATCCAGTTTAAAGACATTGTCGAAATACCATTTCAATGTATTGATATGGTACTCTCCCTGACCATGGATCAGAATTTGTTTTAATTCTTTTGAATACTCAATGATATAAGTGGGATCTTCCTCATGCAACCGGTGCAGGTATTCACCCAGCTTTTCTTCATCGGATTCGTTAACAGCCTTAACAGCAGTAGTATATCTCGGTGCGGGAAATTGAATTGGTGGAAATTCTATTTCTGCATCCTTGTCACAAAGGGTATTGTTGTGTTTAACATCTTTCAGTTTAACCGTAGCACCAATGTCACCTGCAACCATCTCAGGCACTTTGGTCCTTGTTTTTCCTGCGACAGCAAATATTTGAGAGATACGTTCCTTTGAATTCTTGGCCATGTTGGTTAAATCCATGCCTTCTTTTAATGTCCCGGAAATCACTTTAAAATAGGTGACTTCTCCAACGTGCTGTTCCAGGGCTGTCTTAAAGACATAGATTGATGTTGGTCCCTTGGTGCTGATAGGGATTTTTTTCCCGTCAACAGTTTCCACAGGTTCAAGTTCTCCCGGATGAGGTGCAACATTTACGATAAAATCCATCAGGCGGCGAATACCCATATCCTTGGCGGCACAGGTGCAGAAAACAGGGAACAATCCCCTGCTGAGCATACCAAGTTTCAGTCCTTTCTTCATCTCATCTTCATTCAGGGAGCCCTGTTCGAAGAAAAGTTCCATCAGCGCCTCATCATTCTCCGCCGCCATTTCAACCAGCATGTTGTGGTATTCTTCGGCTTTTTCCATTTCTGATGCAGGGATTTCCAAAACTTCCGGTTTTCCGCCATTAGGTCCCCACTGAAGCATCTTCATCTTTAACACATCAATGGCCTTGTTATAGCCCAAGCCAGGATTAACAGGGTATTGAACGATGGCGAGTTTGTTTCCAAAAGTGGTCTTGGCCATCTCAATTGTATTTTCCCAGTTGCTGTTTTCGTGATCCAGGTGGTTCACCACAAAAATCAGTGGTTTATGAAATTTCTCAGCGTTGCGGTTGGCAATTTCTGTTCCTACTTCTACTCCATTAACGGCATTGAAAACAAGTAATCCGGTTGCAGCAACACTAAGTGCAGGTATTACCCCACCCACGAAATCATCCATCCCCGGTGTGTCGATGATGTTAATTTTACATCCTTCAAATTCGGTATAAAGAACAGTTTCATGAACGGAGTTGCCATACTCTTGCTCGACGAGGTTGTAGTCAGATGCAGTATTTTTACTTTTTACATCACCTCTGCGGTTAATAATCCCACCCTCGAAGAGCATGGCTTCTACAAGGGTGGTTTTCCCGGCGCCCGAATTACCAAGCACCGTAATGTTCCTGATTTCGTTTGTTTGATATACTTTCATCTCGAAAAATTTAAATAAAATTATCTGGTTGTTAGAAAACTTATTTTCAATTCCTTCAAAAATAGAAATTATTTAAAATGATACGACCGGCTTTATAATTTTCGATTTTCGATTTTATAATTTTGATTTTCGAAAAATCTGCAAGCGTCATAATATCAATGAAATGTGTGTTTGTCTAAGCATTCTGCCGCAGGCATTTCATGTTACTAAACATGTTATTCATTTTGGAACATGGTTTGGAGATTTTTAGGTGCCGAATTCTAATACTATGTTTAATCAACATCCTGAAAAATTTCGCATATTTGCAGTTAACCAACTCTGATCGACTCTGATGCAACGATTCCCCTTTTTTAAGCAACTGGATGCCATGGATTGCGGACCATCCTGCCTGAGGATGATCGCCAAGTTTTATGGGAAAAACTTTTCATTGCAAACGATACGTGAGAGAAGTTATCTGACCCGTGAAGGGGTTTCTTTCCTTGGGATGTCGGATGCTGCCGAATCGATTGGGATGAGGTCTGTCGGCGCCAGGGTAAGTTATCAGCAGCTTTCCGAACAAGTCCCGCTGCCAGCGATTATTCACTGGAAGGAAGAGCATTTTGTGGTGGTTTATGCGATAAGGAAGGGAAAGGTATTTGTTGCTGACCCTGCCTTTGGTTTAATTACCTACAAGGAAAAAGAATTTCTCCTTGGCTGGTGCGGAGTAACGGATATTTCAAAGGCGAAGGGTCTTGCACTTATCCTGGAGCCTACTCCGGATTTTTACAGTCTGGCAGACGAAAAAATTGATAAATCCTCTTTGTCCTATCTGTTCACCTATCTGCGGAACCAGAAAAAATTTCTCTGGCAGCTTTTCGCAGGGCTTATACTGGGGAGCCTTTTCCAGCTGATTTTCCCGTTACTGACGCAATCCATGGTAGATGTTGGGATCAACAACAACGACCTTGGCTTTGTTACCCTGATATTAATTGCCCAGTTGATTCTTTTTGTTTCCCAAACTTCCGTTGAACTTATTCGAAGCTGGATATTGCTCCACCTGACCACACGACTCAATATTTCCCTTATATCCGACTTCCTGATTAAGCTGATGCGATTGCCGATCAGTTTTTTTGATACCAAAATGGTTGGAGACATGCTTCAGAGAATAAGTGACCATACCCGCATCGAGAACTTTCTTACCAATCAATCTCTGAATGTTCTTTTCTCAATGGTGAACCTGGTCATATTTTCCATTGTGCTGGCATTATACAGCTGGATAATACTCGCTGTTTTCCTCGCAGGCAGTGTATTATATGTGGTGTGGATCATGGTCTTCCTGAAAAAGAGAAGAGAACTTGATTTTAGAAGGTTTTCACAGCTTTCTGAAAATCAGGCAAAACTGATAGAGTTGATGCATGGTATGCAGGAGATCAAGCTCAACAATTGCGAAAAGCAAAAACGATGGGAGTGGGAGCGGATACAGGCACGGTTGTTTCAAGTGAATATCAAAAGACTTTCCTTGTCGCAGACACAAACAATAGGCTCGTCCTTTATCAACCAGCTGAAGAATATTCTGATCAGTTTTATTGCTGCACGGCTGGTGATTGACGGACATATTACAATTGGAGCAATGGTTGCGGTTTCCTACATCATCGGGCAGATGAACAGTCCGCTCAACAGCCTGATGGAATTTATCCAGACGACACAGGACGCAATGATTTCCCTGGAGAGGCTGAATGAAATTCACACCAGGCCCAATGAGGAAGATCCTGAAGCTCATAAAGTGACGCTATTCCCGGAAGTCAGGGAAATTTCACTGCAGGATGTAAGTTTTCAGTATGAAGGTCCGAGATCCCCGTTGGTATTAAAAAATATTACGCTTCATATCCCATCCAATCGGACCACTGCCATTGTAGGGATGAGTGGCAGTGGCAAAACAACCCTTATTAAGATGATGCTTGGGTTCTATCCTCCTGTTTCAGGCACCATACACTTAGGAGAGATAAGTTTATCACATTTCTCAATGCAGCTTTGGCGGGAGAAGTGCGGAGTAGTTATGCAGGACGGATTTATATTTTCGGATTCTATTCTGAACAATATTGCTGTCGGAGTGGATAAAGTGGACAGGCAAAAACTGCTGGAGGCAGTTAAAATGGCCAACATACAGGATTACATAGAGTCATTGCCATTGGGTTACCAGACCAAGATCGGTCAGGAGGGAGTAGGCCTTAGTCAGGGACAGAAACAACGGATACTGATTGCAAGGGCAATTTATAAAAACCCCGATTTTCTATTCTTTGATGAAGCCACCAACGCTCTGGATGCCAACAACGAAAAGGTGATTATGGAGAATATGGATGAATTCTACAGGGGAAGAACGGTTGTTGTTGTTGCGCACCGTTTAAGCACTGTCAGGAATGCAGATCAGATAATAGTACTGGATAAAGGGGAAATAGTTGAAAAGGGAACCCATCAGCAGTTAATTGATCTTAAAGGAAGCTATTATAACTTAGTTAGGAACCAACTCGAGCTGGGTGCATGATTTTTGCATCCGCAACTCGGAATTCATCAGGTAATTAATTTTAGGGTATGTCTAAGAAATTGGAAGAGATAGAAACGCGCAGTGAAGAAGTTCAGGATCTGTTGGGCAGGGTGCCTTCATGGATTACCAGAAACGGAATTCTCCTCATCATTGGGTTGCTCCTGATTCTGATAGCCGGCAGTTGGTTCTTTAAGTATCCTGATATTATCTCCGCCCCGGTTGTTGTTACCTCGGACAATCCACCTGTCCACCTCCTGTCGCGCGTTGATGGCAAGTTAACGGGCATCCGGGTAACTGACAAGGAAAAAGTTGACAGGGGTGATTTATTGGCAATGCTGGAAACTTCCTTGAATTTCAATGACCTTCTGGACCTGAAAAGGCAGTTGGCACTTCTGGTTCCATTTCTGAAGGATTTTAAAGCTGATAAAATGGTTTCTTTTCAAAAAAATTACCTTTTGGGGGAGATACAACCCCAATTTGCCGATTTTTCCAAAAAGTACAGGGATTATTTACAATTTAATAAACGTAATTACTATCCAAGTAAGATAAAATCACAGCAGAAGCAGCTCAGGTTGTCCAAGACCGGTTATAAATCGCAGGTATCCAAGAAAAAAGTACTGGAAGAAGAACTTAAGATGACCCGGAGGAAATTTCAGCGCGATTCATTGCTTAACCGGAAGGGAGTACTCTCACTTGATGATTATGAAAAATCCAGGCGGGAACTGCTCCAAAAACAGCTGCAGTATGAAGAAATGCTTTCTTCATTGTCCTCTACCGAACTTAACATGGAACAAGCCGGGCAAATGGTTGCGGAAGCCAGGAACCTGTCTGGAATGGAGGAGTCAAACTTGCAGTTGTCGCTTAAGGAGGCATACGAAGTACTGACAGGAGCCATTGACGTATGGGAGTTGAATTATCTGATTAAATCGCCCATCCGCGGGGAAGTCAATTTTTCCAAATTCTGGAGTATCAATCAGAACGTGACCAAGGGGGAGGTTGTTTTTACAGTCATCCCGGAAGGGACCAACATTTTGGTAGGCAGGGTTAAGCTTCGGTTGACCGGTGCAGGAAAAGTCAGGGTCGGGCAGAAGGTTAACCTGAAATTTGCCAACTATCCCTATTTGGAATATGGATTGGTCAAGGGGGAGGTTTCAAGAATTTCTTCAGTACCAACCAATGATTATTATGCCCTGGAAGTTCTTCTGCCCGGGCAACTGGTTTCCACTTATGGGAAAAAATTTGATTTTCAGCAGGAATTGCAAGGAACTGCAGAGATAATTACTGATGATCAACGGTTGCTCTACCGGATTCTCAATCCCCTGAGGGCAATTTTCAGTGAACGCCTGGCCAATTGAAGCAGTTATTACATCAAAAGAATTCTTTTGGAAGAAAATAAAATCTCCGATTCAGTTTTTCCATGATCTGTCATCCGGGTATTATCCGGCGACTTCTCCTGCAGGTAAACTTTTAGGGGTCAGATTTTTTACCGGAGGAGTATTGAATATTGCCAACTGACTACTGGAAATTTGGTGGGCTGTACCTTCAGGATGATCTTTCCTGTGACCCTCCGGAGGCATTACCGATGAAAATCAATTTTTTTTAGCGTTGTAGTGTATTTTACAAAGAAATGTGTACTTTTGCAGTCCATTTTGGAGGAGTTTTGCAAGGTAATAAAGTATTTAATTGCAGAACTTACGGGGAATTGCGAGATTTCCCCGCAGGAATTATGTGTGTATTTTTTATAAAAATTTAAAAAACGTTTATGCCTACTATTCAACAATTAGTACGTAAAGGGAGGGTAAATATCGAAGACAAAAGCAAGTCTCCGGCATTGAACTCTTGTCCGCAGCGTAGGGGCGTGTGTGTACGTGTATACACAACGACGCCTAAGAAGCCGAATTCCGCCATGCGGAAGGTTGCCAGGGTTAGGCTAACCAATGGCAAAGAGGTGAATGCCTATATTCCGGGTGAAGGGCACAATTTGTAGGAACAC
>CAZDLO010000161.1:0-6136 GCA_964506325.1 uncultured Tangfeifania sp. | reverse complement strand
TCTTATCTCTCATCTCTCCTTCCTCATTCTCCCCACCCATCCCCCGCCGGGGGCCATTTTGATTTTCAGGATCTCTCCTGCCGTGAAATCGTATTCTTTTTTCCGGTAGTCTTCGGCCCTTGTGGAGGCGTTGATGCCATCCTCTATCATCTCGAGGTGATATTTGCCCGGTGCCAGGAAGCTGGTTGGTAATTCGAAATTCCGACCCTCCCAGTCGGTTATTGCACCCACATACCAATCGGTGCCCGATCGCCTTGCCAGGATAGTATATTTCCCGATCCTGCCGTTCAGCAGGCGGGTTTCGTTCCATTCAACAGGTATCCCCGTGAGGAAGTCCGTGCACTCCTTTTCTCGGTAGTAGTCGGAGGGCGAATCGGGCAACATCTCCATCGGACTGCTCAGGATCACGAACAGTGCCATGGAATGGGCGCGGGTGCCCTGCCCCATCGGGTAATCGCCTACCGGCCGGAAGTTGGCCCTGGTGGCGTTGCGCAGGGTGCCGGGGATATAATCCATCGGACCGGTAAACATCCTTATGTAGGGCAGCAGGTTGTGGTGCTGCGGGGTAACCAAGTTGTTGCCGCCGTTGTATTCGAATTCGATCAGGGCTTCGCGGGTGAGCACATTGGGGTACTTGCGGCTAAGTCCGCAGGGTTTGTAGGCCCCGTGAAAGTTGACAACCATCTTCTTTTCGGCAGCCTTCCGGGAAACCGCCTCGTAAAATTCGACCATCTGCTGATCGTCGCGGTCCATAAAGTCCATCTTGATGCCTTTGATGCCCCATTTCTCAAACAGATCAAAAGCCTGGTCCCACTGTTTGTACAGCGAATGCCAGACCACCCAGAGCATCACATCCACGCCCTTCGATTTCGCATAGGCAGTGATCTCCGCCATGTTCAGCCCGGGTACCTCTTGCAGCAAATCATCCTTGGGCGACCATCCGTCGTCGAAAAGGAAATAGCGGATACCCTTCTGAGCACAGAAATCGATGTAATATTTCGCCGTTTCGGTGTTGACCCCCGCCTTGAAATCCACACCATATATATTATGCTTACCCCACCAGTCGAACATCACCACCCCGGGTTTGATCCAGGAAACATCCCCGATCCCGGTCGGCGAGGCCAGCAGGTAAACCATGTTGTTGCTGATAAGACCCTCCTCGCTGCCTGCCACGGCAAATATCCGCCACGGAAAGCTCCTGGTGCCCCCGACCCTGGCGATGTAATCGTACCTTTCGGCAACCTGCCCGTGGTTGTAGAGGTTTCCGCCGTAGGAGCCGGATTTCGGGAAGGCGGGGTGGTCGACCGTGAGACCCTGTTTCCCGGTACCCCGGAGCCACATCCCGGGATAATTGTAGAGGTCGGCCTCGGTGACCATCACAAACGGGCCCCTGTCTTTTTCCACCAGCACCGGCAGGTGAAGCAGCTTACCAGCTTCAATCCTCCCGACATTGGAGAATTCATAGGGTGTCTCGTACGAAGACTTGAAGGACTTGGAAGCCTGGAAACGCAGCGAATCATTGTCGCCGAGCTTTATGGAGAGGTTTTCCCGCAGGATGGTGAGGCTGTCGCGGAGGGAAGTCGAAAAACGGTAGGCAAGTCCTTCGTTGAAAAGCCTCAGGGTAATGGAATAGCCTGATTTAAAATCGATTATCAGCTCGTTGTAATGATTGCGGTAGCTGTCGGATTTATCCCTGACAACCGGCAGTACAGTTTCATCCACCTGCCTGGCCGAACTCTTTTTCACCCGGAGGTCGGCAAACGGATTTTTCTCTCCCTTTGCCTCCATCGACAGTTTATCGAGTATGAAAAGAATATCATTTCCTTTTTGCAGGCTGGCCGTAAGGCTGGTACCAATTTCCAGCCTGGCCGTAAGCTGGCGGTCGGGCGACAGAAGAACGAAATCACCGGCGAAGGACTGTGCGGCAGATATCACCAGTAAAAGTAAAAGGAATGGTTTATTCATGGGTAAGAAATTTGGATTTCCGATCGGGGACAGGTGATGACAATGGATTGATATTGAAAGCGGAATATACAAAAAATGTTTTAATTCCGCTGTGTAGCTCCTTTTCTCAGCGTTTCTCAATGACATTTTTTTTATTACACAGAGTCACACAGAGAGAATCCGGAGTTACACAGAGGTTGCACTGAGTTACACAGAGCAAAACGAACAACTCCCGCCCCCACTCATAATTCATAACTCCTAATTCATAATTCATTTAAACGCCATATCAAACCAGTTGATCCTGATATTCATGAACTCTTTCAGCCAGGCAACATGGGCGGCATAGGTGGTCTTGCCCTGCACGACGCACCAGTTGGGGTCGGAGAAATTGGGCCATAGAAGGAAGTTGGCCTTCTGAGATTTGTCGAGCTTTGCCACTGTCTTGTCGATCAGCGTCAGCTGGTCGAAAATCGGAGTGCGGTATTGCTTCCAGACATCGTGGATCTTCTGTTTGAAGGCCGGATCCTGGTACATCTGCCAGATCCACTTGTGGAAAACCACGTAGAACTCGATGGGATCCATGCAGATGGGCTCCCGGATGGCATTGCCGCCGCTGAGGTCGAAATCCCACACCGGACCAAAGGAGAGTTTTCCGTTGCGCTTCTTGTAGAAATAGATGCTGGAATAGCCGTAGGCATCCACACTCTTGAAAACTTCATTGATGATGTACCATTTGATGATGGACTCTTCGTCAAAATATTTCCGGAAACCGTTGGCGGGATCCTTGAACTGGGCTCCGTACAATGCTGTTTCGGCTTCCACCACATAATCCCTGATGTATTTCATCTGCGCCTCGCTGGCTTCTTTCGGGTACTTGACCACGATGGGAAAGTCTTTGGACTCGAAATAGGGATCTGCATGGGTTTCACGCACCCGCAAATCTATCTCCAGCAGGTATCCCCCTTTGTTAAGCTCCGGATCGGTCACAGTATTGGAAAGCGTCTCCACATTGACCCGTTTGGAAGATACCTCCACCTGGTCGGTAACCATGTAGTTGCCGTCGTGCCTGCCGTTAAGAAACAGCTCCACGATATGGGCGGCGGGCGTAAAGGCCATCTGCATCTGTGCCGACAGCGTGAATGCCATATAACTGCGTATCAATGTCTTGTCGGCATAATTGGCCAGCAGCACCCACTCCTTGTGGGTCGGTCCGCCGAAGAGGGAGGTGGATACGTCAAACTTGATCTTGTAAGGCTTCTTGGGCATCCCCCAGGTGGAGTTGCCCCTCCCGCGGATGCTTAATTTCGTGACCGGCAGGGCCGCATTTTCCACCCCGTTGGGTTCGATCATCATCGTACCCGCCTTGTAAACATCCAGTGAGGTGACATCCTGCTTGTCGTCGGTGGTGATATAGATCCGCGGCAACCCGGTGAAGGTGGTAAGCACCACCTTGTAATCCTTCGTGGCACCCTTGCTGCTTTTCACGGTAAAAGTCCTGGGCATGTCGAGGTTCTGTTTGGTGACGCCGCTGATCAGCTCCGTGCCGTCGGCATAAACCTTGCCGGTGGTGGTGAAGACGGGAAATACCTCGCCGGTGGGCATAATCTTGTCGGTACTGCCGATGATTGAATCGCTGACGATCCTGAACTGCACATCTCCTACCGAGAAGGCTGTAATCTTAGGATCGGCAGGACTCTCCTCCACGGGTGTGACGGTGTCTTTCGAACATCCGATGATATAAAGTGCAGCAAAAAACAGGAGCAATATCTTCTTAAAAGTCATTTTTGGCAAAGTATTTGTTTGTAAGGGCAGAATGATGAGAGAAAAGACATGAGACATGAGACATGAGAGGGAGAAAGCTAATGTGCAAATATGCAAGTGTGCAAATGAGAGGGCGCGAGTGCAGAACTGAGCCTCCACTCATCTCTCATGTCTTATATCTCATGTCTTATGTCTCATGTCTTATGTCTCATGTCTCATGTCTTATCTCTCATCGTATTATCTTATGGATCATTCTTAAATAGGTTGCCGTCAGAAGGAACAAGCCGATAAACAGCAAAACACAGGAAAGCACAAGATCCAGAATCTCATCATACCAGTTAACAATCTGGTACGACATCCCCAGGGCCACAGCTATCAGCAGAAGGGAAAAAACATACAACCCCTTGTAATGCCAGACCATATTCCATTTAAACTCCTGTCGTATGGTCTGTCTCTCGTCGCTGGTAAGTTTTCCCGTGCCTGACAGCAGTACCATGCCAAAAAACACCACCCCGACTGCGAAAAATTCAATCAATGCGATCATTGTAAAGGATTAATAGTTTATGGACCGGCAATTTATCATTTTATTCATTCATTTAACAATATCATCCGGTCAAAAATTATCGTATTCCTCCCTGGAAATTATAACAGGGTTGCCCGCGAGGGCTATCCCTACAATCCTGCTGTCATAGACTGCCTTGAATTCACGCGTGTCTTTGTGTTTCACATAAATTTCAGGTTCACCGCCAACAAGTTCTGTCCGCATGGCTATCTCCTCAAATTCTGAATAGAGGTACACAGGCTCCCGGTCAATCTTTTCCAGCAGTAACCTGTGGTTAACCAAAAAAGTGTGTTTCATACCTTACTGATTTAGAATTACGGTTTACAATACGTAGCTGATTAATAAAGGTAAAGATATCTCATGGGAAAAATGCACGAAATAAGGGAAAATGTAAAATCTGTTTCGGATACCCTGATATTCATGTAGGTGTTTTCCCTACACGAATAACATTGCCGGCTGCCACGAAAAACAGTGTTTTACCTGCAAAAACCTGATTCCAGGAAATCCAAATAACTGATATTTAATAAAATAATATTCAACCCCGGGAAGCCGGCCCTTCCTGTCCAACACCTACTGGTACCGCCACTGGCCACCAAAACAGGAAGAAATCTTCCAATTATCCCTAGAACGTTTACCTTTTAACGGAAGTCTGACGCGTGAATATTCCGCAAAATATCCGGCTTTTTTGGCGATGTATTTACTTGTTTTCCAGGACCTCCGGACTCAATTTAACAAAATATTAACATTATACAGAATCATTCTAAATAACAATTTCACCCGGACCGGAAAGTATTGACATTATGTTAGATAGTTGCATATCGTTATTTATACACAACATTTATGTCCGTTTACTTGATATGGGGTTCACGAAGCAGTATCTTTATGTTTAATGAATCCAAATTAATATAGTGGTCCGGACCACACCTTTTTAATTGGAGAGTTCCATGCATTGGGTTTTAAATGCAACCCCAAATGCGCTTCTCAATTCCCTGATATTACATTATTCAAACATTTAAAAGCTATACATTATGAAAAATAGTTTAATGGCATTGCTGTTCCTTTTTCTCTGCACAACCACACTCAGATCACAAGAAAAACCGAACCTTCAGATCCCGCTCATCGGCGACGACGCCCCGGCCTTTACTGCCGAAACAACGGAAGGCCCCATAGACTTTCCCAAAGACTATGGCAAAAATTGGAAAATAATATTCAGTCACCCGAGGGATTTCACCCCGGTATGCTCCTCCGAACTCCTGGAACTGGCCCAGATGCAGAACGACTTCGACAAGATCGGCGTCAAACTGCTGGTAGTCTCGACCGACGAGCTCTCCAGGCACAAAATGTGGAAAAACACCCTCGAAGAGACCATCTACAAGGATCGGCAGCCGGTGAAAATCAATTTCCCGCTCACCGACGACAATTCCATGCAGATATCCAAAAAATACGGCATGCTGCACTCACCCACCAGCACCACCAAGGATGTACGCGGGGTGTTTATCATCGGACCGAAAAACAAGATCGAGGCGATCTTCTTCTACCCGATGAACATCGGCCGCAACATGGATGAAATCAAACGCACCGTCATGGCCCTGCAGTCGGTCGGCAGCGGAAAAGACCATCTGCTCGCCCCAGCCAACTGGCAGGCCGGCAACGACCTGATGGTACCGCAGTTCCCCTATACCAACAAGCAGCTCGAAGCCAACCCAGCCCTTAAGGAGGACTTCTACAACGTCGGACCGTTCATGTGGTTCAAAAAAGCCGAACTGTCGCAAAAATAATTATGAGTTATGAGTGGGGGGAATATGCAAATATGCAAATGTGCAAATGTGCAAGTGTGCAAGTGTGCAAGTGTGCAAATGTGCAAGTGTG
>CAZDLO010000160.1:0-6157 GCA_964506325.1 uncultured Tangfeifania sp. | reverse complement strand
ATCGCAACTTTGTCAACGCGTATTACTTTATCGTTCAACAGATAACCTTTTTGGACTACCTCAATGTTTTTCCCTTTTAACTCTTCACCGGTAGCAGGCATCTTGGTGATGGCTTCATGCTTGTCTGTATCGAGTACCAAACCTTTTGCCTCCATCTCGATGACCCCATTTTGTTTCGTAAAGTCTTTGAATTTATTGTATATCAAGTTTATACCTTCTTTTGTTGTCTCAAGATTATCGGAAATCTCTATGGCGTTCATGGCACGTTCCACATCGTCAATGACAGGCAAAAAATTAACCAGTACATTTTCTGAGGCAGTTTTCATCAGGTCCATCTTCTCTTTCAGGGTACGCTTGCGAAAGTTGTCAAATTCAGCCGAGAGGCGGATATATTTGTCATTACTTGCTGCAAGGCCGGCCGAAAGTTCGGCAATTTTGTTTTCGAGTTCTGTTTCACTGCTGGCGGCGTCGCCATCCGGCTCCTTGTTTCCCTGCTCATTTTTGGCCCCGTCTTCCGGCTGGATTCTGTCTTTCTGGTCCTTTGAGTACAAATTTTCCTTGTAGTATTTCTTGTGTTCTTCTTTTTTCTTAGTCATCATTGATAGGTTAAAACAAAACTGTTAGAGTCTCCTCAAATAGCTTGCCAATAACCATTTTCGGACATTTTGACACTTTAAAATGAAGGAAACTGACAGCTGTAAAATTATTCTCTTTTGATTTTTGCGCCGATTGCGTTCAGTCTTACATCGATGGATTCATACCCACGATCGATCTGATCTATGTTGTCAATAATAGAGGTTCCGCTGGCAGAAAGTGCTGCAATAAGCAGCGCCACTCCGGCACGTATGTCAGGGGAAGTCATACGGGTTCCCCTGAGCGGATGGGAACGGTCGAGCCCAATAACAGTGGCCCGGTGCGGATCGCACAGAATTATCTTGGACCCCATGTCAATGAGCCTGTCTACAAAGAACAACCTGCTTTCGAACATTTTCTGGTGAATCAGGACACTTCCCCTTGCCTGGGTCGCAATCACCAGGAAAATACTCAGCAGGTCGGGGGTAAGTCCCGGCCATGGGGCATCGGCAATTGTCATAATGGAACCATCAATAAATGACTCGATTTCATAATGGTCCTGAACAGGAATGTGTATATCGTCCCCTTTCCTTACGAGGTTGATCCCCATTTTTCTGAACGAGTCAGGTATGATTCCAAGCTGATCGTAGGCAACATCTTTTATAAGAAGGTCTGAAGAAGTCATGGCAGCCAGTCCGATAAAGCTTCCAACTTCAATCATGTCGGGCAGCAGCCGGTGTTTGCATCCCCCGAGGGAGGTCGTGCCATGAATGCGCAGCAGATTGGAGCTGATTCCTTCGATTGAAGCACCCATACTGACCAGCATCAGGCACAGTTGCTGAACATATGGTTCACAGGCGGCGTTGTATATGGTGGTTGTCCCTTCAGCCAATACAGCAGCCATGATGAGGTTGGCAGTGCCGGTTACCGAAGCTTCGTCCAGCAATATATAGCATCCCTTAAGTTTTTTTGCTTCAACCTTATACAACCCGTGATCACCGTCAAAAACAAAATTGGCTCCCAGTGATTCAAATCCGTGGAAATGTGTATCAAGCCTTCTCCTTCCGATTTTATCACCGCCGGGCTGAGGTATGGTACCTTTGCCAAATCGCGCCAGCATTGGCCCAATGATCATGATAGAACCTCTTAACGCGGAGGCCTGCTGTATAAAAAGAGGAGAGTTGAGAAAATCAACATTCACGTTTTCTGCACAAAAGGCATAGGTTCCCTTCTCGAGCCGCTCAACACTGACCCCAAGGCTCCTGAGCATATCTATAAGCTTCAGCACATCGCTGATTTCCGGGATATTGGAAAGAGTAACGGTCTCTGCGGTCAGGAGGGTAGCACAGATTACCTGCAATGCCTCATTCTTGGCCCCCTGAGGAGTTAATTTTCCGCTAAGTGCTGTTCCTCCTTCAATGATGAATCGTGCCATGAAATACCGAAGGATCTATTTGTGTTTCCGGTTGGATCCGGAGCTTGATTTGGTTTTTTTCTTCTGAATTTTGATGATGTCAGTTACTTCCTGAAGGTGGATATCCTCCCTGACTTTCAGCCTGCCTCTCGAGATCACCTTGAGGTCATCCAGGATCTTCTCATCCTCCACCATGTCCTTGTTCCAGGTGAGGTACGATTTTTTCATCTGGTTGGCCAGTTGTTCGGTGGTTTGAACTTTTGAAGGATTCTCATCCTCCATTTTGGCAATGTTTTCGATGAGCTGCTCCATGATCTTGCCGTAATGGCGGTATTTTATATCCGATTGGTTGTAGGGGATATGTTTGGGCTTCTCGGTAAAGGTTTCCGGTACCGGCGGATCATAGGGATAGTCAATGTCCAGTTTAAAATCAGACATGATGGCGATATGATCCCAAAGCTTATGTTTGAAATCATTGATGTCCCGCAAATAGGGGTACATCATCCCCATGATATCTATGATGGATTTTACCGCCAGGTTACGTTCATCGCGGTCTTCAATGGTAAGAACGTGTTCAACCATTTTGTGAAGTGCCCTGCCATATTCAGGAAGCTTCATCTTGGTTCTCTGGGTATTATAATCTTTGAACATGATGACTTTCAGTTAAGTGCTCTTTGCAAAGCATATTTATAAACTCCCGGCAAAGGTACACAATAAGCCGGTCAAATCAAATCTAAAAATTCCTAAAGGTTGTCTGCGATTTTTAATTTGGCAAACTTCAGCAACAGTTGTTTTTCCCCGGCGTTGGCAAAAAATACTTTGGCTTTCATTTCTGGCATGACACCCTCCAGGTCAATGATTTTCCCCCTTCCGAAGCGCTGGTGCTCCACGAGCATTCCAACTCGCAAGGAATCAGGATCATCTGAATCAAAGGGCTCATTCGGTACGGTTTCGTTGCTTCTCCTGTAGTTGTTTCCCAGGGTGGAGGACGATTTTGGAGGGAGGAAAGAAGTCCGTTCGGAGGAGGAGGAGTTAGGCCTGAACCGGTCCCGGGAATTTGTATCATCTGCCTGGACATGGTGCTGGAAAAACCGGCTGCTCTGTACATTAAGGTATTGGGGATCAATCTCGCCTATAAAGCGGCTGGGATGGCAAAATTCGGTTTTCCCCCATTTGAATCTCTGTTGGGCAAAGGAAAGAAATGCGTAGTTTTTTGAACGGGTAAGTGCAACGTAAAATAGCCTTCTTTCCTCTTCCAGTTCCGAGAGGGTAATTGTTCCTGTATAACCCGACGGAAAAAGGTTTTCCTCCAGTCCGACGATAAAAACATTTTTAAATTCAAGGCCTTTGGAGGAATGAACTGTCATCAGGGTTACCTTGTCGTGATCTTCCGATTTTTCGTTATCCTGGTCGGTAAGAAGGGATACCTCCTCCAGGAAATTCGGCAGTAATGCCGGGCTACCTTCCTCTACAGCACTGATTGTGAACTGCTGAATCGCATTTAACAGCTCCTGTGTGTTCTCGTACCTGCTGATGTTTTCAGGTGACTTATCCTGGTAAAGCTCAGACAGGATGCCTGATTCAGAAGCAATTTTTTGTGCCAGATCATATGCCTCTGTGGAGACCGACCTGTCAGAAAATGAAATGATCAGGCTTGCAAATTCATGGACTTTTTTTGAAGTTCCTGCATTGAGACCGGCCTTGGAAAGCAAGACCGGATCAAGGGCCACGGAAAACATGCTGCAATTGGCCGCAGAAGCGAATTCCTCCAGTTTGCCGATGGTGGTGGCTCCGATGCCCCTGGCAGGATAGTTGATCACACGTTTGAATGACTCGTCATCCTTTTGATTGATCACCAGCCTGAAATATGCCAGGATATCCTTGATCTCCTTACGCTGGTAGAATGAAAGGCCACCATAAATCTTGTAAGGAATGTTGCGTTTGCGAAGCACTTCCTCGAAAACCCTCGATTGTGCATTGGTCCGGTACAGGATGGCGAAATCGGAGTAGCTGTCTTGTTCTGACATCCTTAGCTGAAATATTTCGTTGACAACCAGGAAGCCCTCCTCCTGGTCGTTCAGGGCATTGAGAACCTTGATTTTTTCTCCAGCAACATTCTCGCTGTATACTGTTTTATGCAGCTGGTTTTTATTTTTTGCGATGATGCTGTTGGCGGCATTGACAATAGTTTGGGTAGACCGGTAGTTTTGCTCAAGCTTGTAAATACTGAATTCGGGATAGTCGCTTTTGAAATTCAGAATATTTTCAATACGGGCACCCCGGAAGGAATAGATACTTTGTGCGTCATCGCCCACAACACTGATGTTGTGATGAAGTTCTGCAAGTTTTTTTACTATCACGTATTGTGAGAAATTGGTATCCTGGTACTCATCCACCAGGATGTAGCGGAAAAGAGACTGGTATTTCAGCAGAGTCTCCGGAAAACGTTTGAAAAGTATGTTCGTAATGAGCAGCAGGTCATCAAAATCCATGGCGCCGGCGTTTTTACAACGTCTCGCATATTCTTCGTAAATCTCACCGGTTCCCGGAATCCGTGCTGCCTTATCTGCCTCGCGGATGGTATCATTTTGTTTGTATGCTGCCGGAAGTACGAGGTTGTTTTTTGCAGCCGAAATCCTGTTCATTACCACTCCCGGCTTATAGCTGTTCTCGTCGAGGTTGAGACTTTTGATTATCGTCCTGAGCAGGCTTTTCGCATCCTGTGTGTCGTAAATGGTAAAGGTGGAAGGGTAATCGATAAGTGAAGATTCTGCACGGAGAATGCGTGAGAAAATGGCATGGAATGTCCCCATCCAGAGGTAGCGGGCGACGTTAGGGCCAACGACACTTGCAATCCTTTCTTTCATTTCCCGTGCTGCCTTGTTGGTAAAAGTGAGGGCCAGGATAGAGGAAGGGGGTACGCCATTTTTGAGCAAATGAGCGATACGGTAGGTTAAAACCCTGGTTTTTCCGGAACCTGCTCCGGCGATTATCAGGGAAGGCCCTTCAAAATTGACGACTGCAAGATGCTGTGCCTCGTTCAGATTATCCAGATAGTTAGCCAAGATGCACTTTTTTAAGTTGTAAGTCTGGCAAAGATAAGTCTGCCTGCCTTACTTTTATACGAACTGCATAAATTTATTGTTTGCAGTTGTTTCCTGAAAATCGGTAAAATAAATTCTTTGTCGCCACAGATAGTTGTTTAAATTTGTAAACTTGTTTCTTTTTCAGACATTTCAAGTTATGGTAGGAAACCGAAGGTGCTTTTCAGGCTTTTTTCTGATTTTTCTGATTTTGATGTTACCTGCGCAACTGAAGTCACAATCTCTTTCTTCCGGGAGTTCTGGCCACAGTGAGACCACATCATACCCCACCTTTCCGTCGAATGATCCGGTCTATTTCTATTGCACCCAGGAGGGAGTACCTGCGGCATCCCTGACCGCCAGGTCAAAAGGATCGGTTGTCAGTTTTTCGTGGGAAATATACAATCCCGCAACTTTGGCATTCGAGAATTTCTTCAGTGAAACAGGTGTTTCTTCTACCCGTAGCCAACTTTCAGACGGTTGTTACAAGGTTACCTTTACAGAAAACAGCACCAATTTCACCTTCAGGGCATGGGTGATGAACGGCTGGATGGATGCTACAGCCACCATTGCCGCTTCCACCTGCACAATGTTGAAACTTTCATCTGTTGTCAGGGGTGCAACCTATCAGTATTACGATTTAACCTCCGGAAAACCGGTCCTCCTTAATCCGGGTTACCAATACAGCTGGTACACAGGTAACCAGCTGGTCGCATCGGCACAGAATCCCACTATTTCATCACCTCCGTCAGCCACTACGATTTATCGCCTCGAGGTGGCAGACCGTGCCGGGTGCAGGAAAAGTGCAGAAGTCAGTTATAATTCCCCGATACCTGTGGCCAAATTTTCGTGGAGTACGCCCCAGAAAATGGATCCTCAGTATGTCTATCCACAGGCACCTGCCGATATAGATTTTAAAAACCTTAGTGAAAACAGCGATCCGGATTCCTATGAATGGTATCTTTTCAAGGACAGGAAAGTACTTGAATCCCTGGGCGGCGGTACCGCTGCTGTCGATTCCTTCCTGACGGTGCTGTATGATGTTGATCCGTTGTATACCTATGAAAACTCCGGCAAATACCGTGTT
>CAZDLO010000159.1:0-6338 GCA_964506325.1 uncultured Tangfeifania sp. | reverse complement strand
ATACCTAAAAATGAGCATAAAATATTTGTTTTATAAACCTGGTGGAGTGTGTTTTTACCGTTTGCGGTTCAAAGGAAGAAATAGCATCGTGTTTGACTTGAATAGGATGGGGCACGTATTGCAAATCCGCGCCAGCGGCAGTAGAAGTAACCGATCCGGATAATCAATACTATTGCCTGGAATTTCTTACTTTCGTTATTGTATTCTAACCTTTATGATATCCCCTGACCATATTCCCGAAATCTATGGAACTCAAAATTGACTTGATTCCCAAAAGGCAGAGATCAAAATTCACCCTTGTAATGGGTGTTATATCTCTTTCAATACCAATAATATATGTAGTTTTTAGATTTTTTGGAGATCGGGAAAAACTGTTTTCCCAGTTTCCTATGATGATACTATTAACACTTCAGGGTATCACCGGCATCATCAACGGAATGGGTTATTCGGTCGAAAAATTCTTTGGGTCTGCATATGTTTTGGTGGATAATGTGCAAATTGTGATTAAAACCGGGATTTGGACCAGAATGAAATCCATAAGGTGGAGCCAGGTAAAATCCCTCCAATACAAGGCCAACTGGTTTGAAATCATTCACCCGGATGGCTCTGCCTCAAAGTTGGAATTGTCTGAACTTGAATTCAAAGTTCTGGTGGAAACCAGGGATGCGATCTATTATATTGCTGCAGAAAAGGGCATAACAATACATTAAGGCTTTAAATCCGCCGTTGCGTATTTGTAATCCGTGCCTGTAAAGTGTAACATTTGTTACACTTTGGAACCTGTTAAATGCAGCAAAATTTTATTTTTGGTTGTACTGACTGCCCAGGACCACTGCCGGCATCTGCTGTTTTTTCCAGCGAAAATTGACGCAACATCTATTTCAGGGACATCTCAAACTGGTATTCGCCGGGTTGAACTATGTACACCAACCGTCCGTTTCGCACCCCTCCCTTTTTAATGTCCGGATGGCTGGCGGCTGGCCTGCCGTTGATCAGAACATTGTCTGCCTGTATGCCGGGCAGGGCAATTTCTGCAGTTGTCTGTTGCGGTACACTTACATAGAGCTTAAAGTTGCCGGCCTGGTTGGTCTTCCATTCGGCACATACCGGTCCGAAAGGGGAGGAGACGACTCCCTTGGCCCATTGGAGGTCGCAAGGGTTGGGCCGGACGGAAAATGTCTTCCATCCTGCCGAAATCGGTTCCAGACCAAGAACTTTCTGCGGCAGCAAAGCCGTTGGGCCTGAGCACCAGGCATGTGAGGTAGTCATCAGGTCGGTCAGGAAATTGGCGATATCCCAGCATTCGTGCCAGGCGCCGTTGAAATAGGGTGATTTCATCTGGCCTCCCCAGTATTTGCGGATAAAATCGAGCGACCACATGGGCTTACTGTCGAACAGGGAGTGGACCACATAATAGGAAAATGATTGCTCACTGCTTCGGTTGCCTGCAGCAATGGCGTTTATGACATGCTCTTTTTCGGTCTCTTCCACCAGGCCGTACAGCAGGGCATATACCTGAGTTTGCTGACTGCATTTCTCTCCCCCGAAGCTGTCCATGAACTGGTGCTTTTCGGGCAGCCACAGCCATTTCTGGATGTTTTCTTTTAAGATGCCGGCTTTTTTCGACCATTGGGCCGACTGTTCGGGATCATCTGCAATATCTTTGGCGATGGCAGCTGCCTGTTTCAGGGCTTCGTAGTAGAGGCAGTTCAGTCCGGTAATCTCCTCCCGCTGATCCATAGGGTAGGAATCCGGGTGATCCAGTACGATCCAGCCGGGAATTTTGGACAATAGCCCATGCTCTTTTCCCAGGTAACCATCAAAGAGGGTCATCAGCTTTTTCAGGTTCGGATACACCTTTTTAATCAGCTCCTTCTTTCCGAAATACTGGTAATATTCACCCAGCATGATGACCCATTCCAACTCATAGTCAGCCACGTAAGCTGAAGTCCCTTCACCCAGCAACCAATCCGTTGGATACCGCGAACGGATGGAGCCGTCATCTTTCCACCGTTGTGACCATGCCCCCGATAAAATATTGTAATGCATCAGGAATTCGGAACTCATTCCAAACGGGTAAAAGGCATATTTCTGCAAATAGCGGCTGTCACCGGCAATGTAATGCGTCTGTTCCCGCCATGGCGTGTCCATGTAGGTGTCCTGGGCACAAAGCAGCATGGTCTGGTTGCCAATTTCCCAGATTCGGTTCAGCAGCGGGTCTGAACATTCAAATGAACCTTCCCGGGTAAAATCATAGTGCCGGTTGATGGCTGATATTTCCTGGATGATAACACTGTCTTTCATGGTGAGGCTCAGGTAACGGAAGCCTCTCCATGTCAGTGGTTCCAGTGACTGAAACCCTTTTCTGCAGGTGAAATAATCGGTAAAATTGACCCGTTTCGTATACAGAACCGTACTGTCCGGCAACAGCCGTTCACCGGTTCCCATCTCCAGGGTAACCCCTTCACGGCTTGAATAGAGATCAAGCGTGGGCGTTCCGGCAATTTCTTTCCCGAAATCATACACTACCTTGTCGCCAATGAACCAGTGGTTTACCGGGTAAACTTTTTCCCTGAAAATCGATGGCCGGCAAACTTCAACGATGTTGTTAAAAGGCTGGAGCGGAGGAATGCCCAGTTTCCTGGCTGGCTTCCATTTCGAGTCGTCGAAGCCGTTGTCCCGCCAGTGATCTTTCTTTTTGCGGGCATCAAATTTCTCCACGAACCCGATCAGGTTGGAAGTGGCAGTCCTGGTGGCAGTCCCGTTGTCCCAGGCCTCAGCTTTGGAGACTTTCCACGAATCATCCGTATTGATCTTTAGCAGGTTCTTTTCTCCCAGCTGCACTTCCCCCTGGAAAAAGAAGCCCCCTCTGCCATTGATGCGGTGGTGCATCCCGATCCCGAAATTGTACACCAGTGCCGAAATGGTGTTTTTTCCTTTTCGAAAATAACCCGACAGGTCGAATTTTTCATACACCTGGAATTCCGGGTCGCAGTTCATCGGGCAGCGGTCTACCAGCTGGCCGTTGATATAAACATCTGCGTAGGCAAAAGCAGAGATGAATGCTTTCGCTGCTGAAGGCATTTCCGGTAGGTCAACCGTTTTCCTGATCATCAGGTAATAATTCTTTGGGTTGTCAGGCCCCGAATCCCAGATCCAGCTGGCTACAGGTTTCCGGTTGTCCAGCAATTGAGAGGGAACCGATATGGAAGGTGTTGGGGCTTTGGTACCGGCCGACTGTGCCTTAGTTTCTCCGGATATCACTGCAAGGCAGCCGGCGGCGGCCATAGTCCTGACCAGGGCATAAAACAGGTTGGTCCATTTTGGCAGGTTTTTCATTGCGCTGAAGTTTTTGTAGTAGTTTGACAGGTTACTGTATTATTGTATTTTGAAAACTGATGTACGGAGGCAATCTCCATACCTAACAGTTCACTTCATCCTCTATGTTGTGAATCAGGAAAACAGTCAGGCCCGGATTTCCATGTAAATATAAAAAACCCTGGAGGACTATTTCACCTGTTTGGACAGATTCCTGATATTTTGATTCATTGGGTTTTTTGCACTGTTAATTCTGATCATGCTTGTTCACCTTGTTATTTAAAGTCTGATTTTTGTAAAAATTCGTGCCATGGAGAAAAAGAATATTCAGGCCAAAGACACGCAGGGCAGCGAAAAATATTTTAGTCAATTGCTTGAAAATGCAAAGTTTCTGGCAATCATACTGGATGATCGCAGTAAATCTCATTTTGCTGCGATTTTTTTTGTTCAAAGTGCTTCGAACCCGGGACCCTCGCCGGTGCCATCCTTCACAGGATCGTCCACAGCGCACATCGCATGGAACTATTAGGAACATCACTTCGGGAGAAGCTCTCCGTTAAGAAAACACAGAGGTTAGAATTGCATTGGCAAAAAAGTTATCTTTGACATCAGCAAAAAAGCAGCTCAAATGATCGATTTGAAGATGGGTAAAAAGACTGGTCTGAAAGTCGGGAGGCGATCAATTTAAGCGTTTTGTCCACAAATAGAACCTATGTTGAAAAAAATAATTGACAGACCCTGGTTGATTCAGTTTCTTATTGTAGCATTTGCATCCATCCTTTTCATCCCTTTTATCGGTGGAATGCATTTGTTCGATTGGGATGAAATAAACTTTGCCGAATCCGCCAGAGAGATGCTTGTCTCCCAAAATTACATGATGGTGCAGATTGATTTCAAACCATTCTGGGAAAAACCACCATTGTTTATATGGTTTCAGGTTCTTTCCATGAAAGCATTCGGGATCAATGAATTTGCGGCCCGCTTCCCAAATGCAATATGTGGAATACTGACCTTCCTGAGTTTATTCAGACATGGAAAAAAATTGTTTGATGTCAAATTTGGTCTTCTTTGGGTACTAATCTATGCCAGTTCGATACTTCCCTATTTGTATTTTAAATCAGGCATTATCGACCCTTGGTTTAATCTATTTATTTTCAATGGAGTAGCTTTTTTTGTTTATTATATATATACGCTACAGGGAAAGAAAGGGAGTGCGGAACAAATAAAGAATCTCCTTTATTCGGCAGCATTCATTGGGCTTGCAGTGCTTACCAAGGGACCCGTGGCATTTCTGGTTTTCAGCATAGCTCTTGCAGTGTTCATATTGCTTATAAGGTTTAAAATACAAATCAATCCATTTCATATTATTATTTATCTGGCTGCATTTAGCCTTGTCGGCGGATTCTGGTTTATCATGCAGCTGCTAAGTGGAAATGGGGCACTTATCGCAGATTTCATTAATTACCAGATCAGGCTCTTTACTACACAGGATGCAGGTCATGGCGGATTTTTCCTGTACCATTTTGTGGTGCTTCTCCTGGGTGTATTTCCTGCTTCCGTTTTTGCCCTTCCCGTTATTATCAAGCATTTGCCGGGAAACACGTTACAGGTTTTGTTCCAGCGTTGGATGATCATTCTGTTTTGGACAGTCCTAATCCTGTTTACCATCGTCAAAACAAAAATTGTCCACTATTCTTCCTTGTGCTATTTCCCCATCACCTTTCTCGCCTCGCTCTATTTGTATTCAGTTGATATTAAAACACTCCAACAGAAAAAATGGGTAAATATACTCCAGTTCATCATTGGAGGTTTAATTGCATTTGTTGCCCTTGCTCTTCCTTTTCTGGCCATGAATATTCAGTTGATTCTTGAAAAAGGATGGGTCGACGACGCTTTTGCAGCCGGTAACATGAAAGCAGAAGTAGCCTGGACAGGATTTGAAGCTTTACCCGGTTTGATTTTAGCACTGGGATTGATTTTCTATGGACTTAATGCCATGAAGAAGAATGCCCTTGCCACCAGAGTTTTGCTGTTCAGTTCCTTGTTGTGCGTCATGTTGTTGACTTTGCTCGTTACACCCAGAATAGAAGGATATTCACAGAGGGCAGCTATTGAATTTTGTGAATCAAATGTTGGCAAAGATGTTTATGTCAATGCTCTTGACTATTTTAGTTATGCGCCACTTTTTTATGCCAGGAAACAACCTGCCGACAATCCAAATGCCCGGGACATTAACTGGCTCTTAACCGGAGAAACAGACAAGGATGCTTACTTTTTAGTCAAGGTTGACAGACTCGAAGAAAACACAAGAAAATACCCGTCACTACAAATATTATATGAAAAAAACGGATTCGTTTTTTTGAAACGAAAAGCCTTCTTAAATGATAAATAACAAGACCATTGCTGTTGTTTTGCCGGCCTATAATGCTGCCAAAACATTGGAGAAGACCTACAAGGAAATTCCATTCGATGTAGTTGACCATGTCATTCTGGTCGACGACCTTAGCCGTGACAATACCATCCAGGTTGCTGAACAACTTGGGATAAAGCACATCGTTGTACACAGTCAAAATAAGGGTTATGGAGGAAACCAGAAATCCTGTTACGACAAAGCTTTGGAGCTAAACTCAGATATCGTTGTGATGTTACACCCTGATTATCAGTATACTCCACTATTAATTCATTCGATGTGTTATCTGATTGCCAATGGGGTGTATGAAGTCGTTCTTGGCTCAAGGATTCTTGGTAAAGGAGCCATGAGGGAAGGTATGCCTTTATACAAATACATCGCCAACCGTTTTCTGACACTATTTCAAAACCTTGTTCTCAACCAAAAATTATCTGAATACCACACCGGATACCGGGCTTTCTCAGGTAATGTGCTCAGAAAAATAAATTATAAATTAAACTCGGATGATTTCGTCTTTGACAATGAAATGTTAGCTCAAATTTTTTACGCCGGATTTGAAATCGCAGAGATCACCTGCCCTACAAAATATTTCGAGGAAGCATCGTCAATT
>CAZDLO010000158.1:0-6404 GCA_964506325.1 uncultured Tangfeifania sp. | reverse complement strand
AAAAATGGAACAAGTTCATTGAGTTCACCCACAACCAGATCATGGAGCTGATGTCGGACTATGGTAAGATGGACATTCTGTGGCTGGACGGAGGATGGGTGGAAAAGAGTTCAAAGGAAGCTATTTCCAACTGGTACCAAAGGCAGTTCGAACAGACCAGGGGGGGCTTCATGAAGCACAAAATGGTGAACCAGGACATCAGGATGGATGAACTTGCTGCCAAAGTGCGGGCCAGGCAGCCCGGGCTTATCGTCGTTGACCGTGCTGTTCATGGGAAAAATCAGAATTATCTGACCCCTGAGAACAGGGTACCTGAAAAGACGCTTCCCTACCCCTGGGAATCATGTATCATTTCTGGTGGAGGCTGGTCCTTTACGCCAAATGCAAAGTACATGAGTGGCAGGGACGGGATTCACATGTTGATAGACATTGTCGCAAAAGGCGGGAACCTGCTGCTGAATATTGCTCCGGGACCGGACGGAACCTGGCAGCAGGGTGCTTATGACCTGCTCAAAGAGTACGGATCATGGCTAAGAGTCAATGGTGAGGCCATCTACAACAGCAAACCTATCGCACCATTCAAGGAAAAAAACATTTGCATGACCAGGAAGTCCAATGGGAATGTATATTTTCTTTACCTGGCGGAAAAGGATGAAACCTCAATACCTTCAAAAATGGTAATCAGTGCTTTACAGCCTGCACCAGGAGCTAAAGTATCATTGCTTGGAAGTAAAGTCAGCCTGGAATGGGAAAAGAAAGGCAGCGGTTTCGTCGTTTCAATTCCTGAAAGCCTCCGAAAGCACAAACCTTGCAACTATGCATGGACGATTAAAGTTTCAAAAATAGTCCAATGACTTCCCGGATAACTTTATTCCTGGGAGTAGCTGCCCTTTTTGGGGGTATTTCCTCTTCTGCCCGTTCGAGCCAAAGGCCCAATATACTGTTTCTTTTTGCCGACGACCAGAGAGCGGATGCTTTAGGGTGTTCGGGCAATTCATACATCCGCACACCAAACATTGACCGGCTGGCAAACAGTGGCGTTCGCTTCAGGCATGGTTATGTAATGGGAGGACACCACGGGGCTATCTGTGCACCAAGCCGCGCCATGCTGATGAGCGGTAAGAGCCTTTTTCATGTTTTTGACAAACTTGAAGGTGTTCAGACCATGCCTGCCTATTTTGCGAAAAATGGATATGTAACTTTTGGTACAGGAAAGTGGCACAATGAAAAGAGTGCATTTGAGGCTTCATTTCAAAAAGCCAGCAATGTTTTCCTGGGAGGGATGAGTGATCACTTCCGGGTCCCATGCTACGAAATGGGTAGGAACGGGAAACTGGAAGCTATCGAAACCAATGGATTTTCAACAGATATTTTTGCCGGGGCTGCAAAGGAATTTCTCCGTAACTATGCCGGTGGAAACCGGGACAAACCCTTTTTTTGTTATGTTGCTTTTACGGCGCCACATGATCCCAGGTCACCGCGTACTGATTATATTGGCATGTACCCGGACGAATCTATTCCTGTTCCGGGGAATTTCAAAAAAGTTCACCCATTTGCTTTTGACGATCTGACTGTCAGGGATGAAAACCTGGCTCCCTGGCCGCGAACCCCTGAAATTATTCAATCCTCTCTTGCAGATTATTATGCCTTGATCTCGCACCTGGATGAAGAAATCGGGGAGTTGATTAAATCGCTGAATGATAATGGTTTATTGGATAACACCATCGTTGTTTATGCTGCGGATAACGGTCTGGCAATTGGGAGTCATGGTTTGCTGGGTAAACAGAGCCTTTATGAACACAGCACGAAGGTTCCGATTATTATTTCCGGTCCGGGAATTCCCAGGGAAAAGGTTAAAGATGCCCTGGTGTACCTATATGACCTTTTCCCGACTCTTTGCAGTTTATGCAGTCTGCCGGCACCGGGAGGAATAGATGGCAGGGATCTTTCACCGGTAATTCAAGGAGAGAGGGAAGGGGTTAGAAACTCTCTGTATACAGCCTATCGAAGCAGTATCAGGGCTATCCGGACAGATGAATGGAAATTGATAAGGTATCCAAAAAGAAATTACACCCAGTTATTTCACCTGAAAAATGATTCTCTGGAAATCAATAACCTGGCCTACAAACCGGAGTTTGCTGGTAAGGTAAAAGAAATGATGAACCTTTTGATGGAAGGATATTTGGCAAGCGGAGACACTGCCACGATGAATCCGAAAACATTACTCCCATTGGAATATGATTATAAAATATTAAAGCAAAAACCCGATCAGTGGCAACCGGTTTATACCTTGAGAAAGTATTTTGATAATTAGAAGATGGTGAAATATCCAGAATTTCGAATTTATACCCTCAAGGTTACCCCAACCTTGAGGGTTTAAAAAGGAAGGGCCTCCTGCGAAGGTGAACTATGCATGATTTTGAATAATGAGAGCTTCTTCCGAAATTTGTGTTTGCATAAAAAGAACCGCTAACGTATTTTTTATAGCTTTAGCATTCGGTATTAATACCATCGGTGATTGAATGAAAAAGAGTGAAATGCTCCCTCATGTTAAAGGCATTCTTTTAGGAACGGCAGTTACCTGTTCTGTTGTAAGTGCTGTTGCCATGCCAGAAAACCGGGTACGGCCCAATGTATTATTGATTCTGGCAGATGACCTGGGATACGGAGATCTCTCCTGCCAGGGAGCAACTGATTTAAAAACACCGAATATCGACCGTATTTTCAAGGAAGGGTTAAGATTCAGCAATATTTACGCCAACAGTACAGTGTGCTCCCCAAGCAGATCAGCCTTATTGTCAGGTTGTTACCCTGACCTGGCTGGAGTACCGGGGGTGATTCGTACTCAGGAGACTGATTCCTGGGGTTATTTGTCTAAAGATGTTTCACTGTTGCCGGTTGTATTGAAAAAGTTACATTACACTAATGCTATTGTTGGCAAGTGGCATCTCGGTCTCGAAGCGCCCAATCTTCCAAACCAAAGAGGATTCGATGAATTTTACGGGTTTCTGGGTGATATGATGGAGGACTATTATACCCACATCCGGGATAACAACAACTATATGCGGATCAATGACAAAGTTGTCTCTCCGCAAGGACATGCCACCGATATTTTTACCAACTGGGCGTTAGATTTTCTGAAAAAGCAGGAAAAGAAGAAGGATCCTTTTTTCCTGTACCTTGCCTACAATGCACCCCATGCCCCTATCCAACCTCCGCCGGAGTGGATCGGAAAAGTGTTGAAACGGGAACGGAATATCTCTGATAAAAGGGCTAAACTGGTTGCCCTGATTGAACATTTGGACGATAATATTGGCAGGATACTCAACCAGCTGGAGAATTCAGGCCAACTTGACAATACTGTGATATTGTTCGTTTCAGACAATGGAGGAGACTCGAGATATGCTGCCGGAAACGGTCCTTACCGGGGAGGGAAGGGGGATTTATACGATGGAGGATTACGAATTCCAGGGGGCATAATGTGGAAAAATGTTATTCAACCGGGCAGGGTATCAGATAATCTGGTGTTATTGATGGATCTGTTTCCCACTATTTGTGAAATTGCGGGGGGCAAACCTCAGCATGGTATTGACGGGATGAGCATCTTACCCATTTTACTGGGGAAAACACTGGTTACTGATGACCGTACTGTCTTTTTCATGCGACGGGAAGGGGGAATGCTATATGGTGGCCAGGTCTACTATGCTGCCAGGAACAGGCAATTAAAGATACTGCAGAATACGCCATGGGAGGAGATGCAATATTTTGATTTGAGCCAGGATCCTTATGAGGCGAATGCCCTGACTAAAAATGGCAACAGTGATTACCAAAAATTATTCAAACAGCTGACATGGCACATCAGCCTGTCCGGTGCTGTTCCATGGAAAAGCCCTGCCCAGGCGGCAAGGCTCAAATCCGGAACTTCAGGAAATTTTTGAATTGTGATTGTCATCGTGGATTCTAAAATAGTTTATTCAGTAACTATAATATGAAAACAGCCAAAAAGATATCTACGCTGCTGGGATTAACAGCATGCATTTCTCCCTTCCAGCAAGGTGCAGCGGAGAACAATCAAAACAAGCCAAACATCGTCTTCATCATGAGCGATGACCATGCCTACCAGGCCGTCAGCGCCTATGGAGACAGGTTTGCCTCTGTTGCACCGACACCCAACATTGACCGTATAGCAAAAGGTGGTATGCTTTTCAACCGCTGCCTGGTTGCCAACTCCATTTGCGGTCCGTCCAGGGCAACAATTCTTACCGGGAAATACAGCCACATGAACGGTTTTGTTCAGAATGAGAATACAAAATTTGACGGAACTCAGCAGACATTCCCCAAACTTTTGCAACATGCAGGCTATCAAACTGCCATCATTGGCAAATGGCACCTCGTAACTGATCCGACAGGGTTCGACCACTGGGATATCCTCCCCGGACAGGGAGTTTATTACAACCCCGATTTTATCAATTCAAAAGGGAAATACCGGGAAGAGGGATATGTAACAGATATAATAACCGATAAATCGTTAGCCTGGCTGAAAGAAGCGAAATCCAAAAGCAAACCGTTCATGCTGATGTTGCATCACAAGGCTCCCCACAGGGAATGGAATCCGGGTCCAAAGTACCTGGAGAGATTCAAAGGGGTTGAGTTTCCACTTCCCAAAACCCTCTTTGATGATTATACCGGGCGCGGCAGAGCTGAGCATGAGCAGGATATGACCATTGAAAAGACCATGACACTGGATACGGATCTTAAAATGTGGACAGACACCACGACCCCAAGATACAAATTTATGCATGGCAGGATGAATACTGCTCAGAGCAAGGCCTGGGATGCTGTTTACAATCCAATCAGGGAAGATTTCCTCCAAAGAAATCTGCAGGGGCAGGAACTTGTCAAATGGAAATACCAGCGGTATATGAATGATTATCTCGCATGCATCCAGTCTGTAGATGAAAGCGTCGGACGGGTACTCGATTACCTGAAAGAGTCAGGACTCGACAGTAATACAATTGTGATCTATTGCTCCGACCAGGGTTTCTACCTGGGTGAACATGGCTGGTTCGACAAAAGATGGATGTTCGAGCAATCCTACCGTACGCCATTGCTGGTCATGTGGCCAGGGGTGATCCAGCCTGGGTCGGTTAACAAGGATATGGTATCCAATCTTGATTTTGCCGAAACTTTTCTGGATGCCGCGGGTATACCAATTCCGGGTGATATGCAGGGAGCAAGCATGCTTCCCATATTTAAAGGAAAAACTCCTGCCGACTGGCGAAAGGAGCATTACTATGAATATTATGAATATCCCGGATCCCATATGGTTAAAAGGCATTACGGAATGAGTACCGAAAGGTATAAGCTGATGCACTACTACTATGATATTGATGAATGGGAAATGTACGACAGGGTAACAGATCCTGATGAAATGAAAAATGTCTACAACGATCCGAAATACAAGGTTGTCAGGGAGGAGCTGAAAAGGAAACTTACTGAACTGGAGGCTAAATACAAGGACAGCGAGGACTCAAGAAAGTCATTTTTACCGGCTGAAAAACCCAAAGCCAACGTAAAATGAGGCCATACAGGTCCGGGGAAAAATAGATACTCTTTATGGCAAATTTCTGGGAATTGCTCCCAAAACCTTTTTTTGCACTTGCACCGATGGAGGATGTGACGGATACAGTCTTCAGGGAAGTGGTAGCCGGAATGGCCGATCCGAAATACCTGCAGGTGCTTTATACCGAATTTGCCTCCGTGGACGGGCTGAGCCACCCAGTCGGCAAAATCAATGTAGGTCACAGACTCCTGGTAAGTGGATCTGAACGGAAACTGTTGAAAGAGAAGAACATTCATCTCGTGGCGCAGATCTGGGGCAAGAATCCTGAGCTTTTTCACAAAATAGCTAAAGAGATTACAAGGGAATATGAGTTTGACGGGATCGATATCAACATGGGATGCCCGGTGAAAAAAGTAGTTAAAAACGGATGTTGTTCTGCACTGATTGATCAGCCCGATCTAGCCAGAGAGATTATCCTGGCAACCAGGGAAGGCACCAATCTTCCCGTTTCGGTCAAGACCCGGACAGGTATTCGTGCTCATGAGACTGAGAGGTGGATGACGACTATCATGGAGACAAAACCTGCTGCAGTTGTACTTCATGGCAGAACACAGAAGCAACAATCCGACGGTTTGGCCGATTGGAATGAAATTGCGCTGGGAGCCATTGTCAGGAACCAGGTAAGTCCCTCCACCATTTTTGCCGGTAACGGGGACGTCATTTCTGTGGCTCAGGGGAGTGAACTATCCGAAAAACACGGACTGGATGGGATCATGGTTGGCCGTGGCATCTTCCATAATCCCTGGTTTTTTCAACCGGATTATCCTGTTCCTGAAAAACC
>CAZDLO010000157.1:0-6561 GCA_964506325.1 uncultured Tangfeifania sp. | reverse complement strand
AATGCATTAGCAAATGACCAGCCTTCCCTTGCCAAGCGATCCAGATAGGGCGTTTCCATATAGGATCTGCCTTTGTGCTTCATCCAATCGTAACGGTGGTCATCGGCAATTATTAAAACAACATTCGGACGGGGATTGTTTGCCGGCTGCCCTTTTACTGCAAGTGAAAAAGCCAGTATCGATGATGTGATCAGTGCGGATGTATACTTCATATGATTAAAATTGTATTTATTACCGTTGGCTTCCGCTGACGGCGGCAATAGCCAATACTATCCAATAGACTTTAGTCCTATTCAAATTACTTTTCAGAAGAGGATAAAAGGTTATTTTCTGTTTTTTTCACGACTGGCCCAATTTATCAATGCTTCCAGGTTGATGGCACTTTCCCATGGACGGTAGCGGGTACCCTGTGGCTTGTCTTCAAGGTAATATTCGGACCATGCACCGGCTGAATCCGCCAACGACAATGTTTTGTTATAGAAATAATCCGCACGGGCATCACCCATCCGGGTGGCAGCATACAATACCAGTCCGAATTCATAACCGACTGAACGGCTGGCACCGGGCATTTTCCCTGTATTGTAAAATGCCTCAATAATTCCGTTTACAACCGGTTTTAGTTGCTCAGGTTTAAATAGTTCTGAATGAAAATAAACCGGGGTGAGGCTTACGGATACTAAATCATAAATTTTTGGCTCCACCTTTGTGAACGGGCCCAAAGCAAGACAATTGGCACACTGGTACCTGCCATTGCTGTCCCGTTCGGTCCAGGTAATGCCGGTAAACCCCTTTGGGGAAAAAACAAGGCAATCAGGACCACTTCTTTCACACACACCGTGCCTGAACCGGGGAAGTTTTGCAATCTGAGCCCTGGAGGGATTATTGGTTAGCAGATGCCCGTTTTTCCAGAAGTTGGTCATGTACTGGCTTTTTGTCTCCTGCAGCAATTTCAGGTTAGCAGCCAGTTGCTGTTCATCCCAAAGCTTGTTTTCTGAAATCCATGAGAGCAATTTTTCACCACCATCAATAAAAAGCAGTGTGGATTCGGCAGATCCGTCATTTAAAACAGTACGGGGCAGCAAACCACCTGCAATATACGTTTCGTCGCCATTGAACGGCAACATGCCATGGATCAGATGAGTCTTCTGAACCTCGAATGCCCATTTCAGCATGGGAAAGATTTCCCCGATAAAAGCCTTGTCGCCTGTTTTCTGAAGAAAGTCAAATGCCTGAATAATTAAATATCCGGGGCTTTCAACTTCATCGTTTTCGTGAATATGGAATTGCAGTGCCTCCAGTCCAATGGTTTGTGCATTATGAATTTTCCCTGATTTTTTCCAGATTTGCCAGTAAAAATCAAGAATTGCCCTGGCTTCAGCATGGCAGCCTAATGCAAGCAATCCTCTTGAAACACCATACTGGTCTCGAACATAGCCAAGAGGATAAGGATACCCGGCCATCACCGAACCCTGAACCGCCTGCTGAGTTTTTATCATAACCGCGACATCGTCAATCACCCTGAGCAGTTTTTCCCGCTGCGGAAGGTCAGAACTTATCAACTGGTTAAAATCAATCCGTTTCCCGGTAAATTCATGCCAGCCGGCACGTGTTCTTTGACGAAGGTTTTCGAAGCCAAGGCTGAAAACCTCTTCTGTGTTTTTTATTACCTGAGGATATTCAGGACCACCAAGAAAAAATAAACTGCATGTACCGGGTGCACAGGAGAGTGTTAAAATATGAGGGTTTTCATCCGACACAGATAAACTTACAGCACCCTGCCAGGCAATCTGGTGATAAATGATCCGCGGATAAGCAAAGGTCTGATAAATGTTTGTGCCACTTGGAACCTGCAAAAGCACAGAACCCTTTGATCCGGTTGCTTCAAATCTTTTCCCGGTTTTAAGTATTTTAACGTAATCCTTGAGAACAATTTCAAACGACAAGGTTTCACTGGTTTCAATGTGCCTGATCAGACAGGCAATATCGCGATCAACAAAATCGGTCATCTGGCCTGATTTCATGCCATTCAATATGATTTCGTGGTTCCAGATGGCAGTACCTTTTTCACGGGTGCTTTGAACTTCCTGAACCTTCGATTTCAGAAAAACTTTATAAAAGGAGGGTGTTGAAAATGGACCCGGAAAAAGATGTATGATATGCGGACCCTGTTCGTATGCCAGTAATTGGCCATTCCCAAGGGCATGAATGGTTCCGTCGTCAGGGTCACCTTTCCAGGTACGTATGGGATGGGATCCATTGATAACCTGCGGAAACAAAAGACAAATCAAAAATAGACAGTTAATAATCCTTTTCATTCCAAATTTCAATTTATTAAATTTCAAAAGAGGGTTATAGATTAATTACTAATTCTTTTTATCACCTGTCAGTTTTTTCCACTCCTTCAAGGATGTTTTTAACTCACTGGCTTTTCCTAGGTACTCGTTTCCTTTTATCAGATTTTTAAGCTCATAGAGGTCATTATTCAGGTTAAAAAGTGCTTCTTCTCCTGTATCCGATACCATGTATTTCCACGAATCAGTCACCACCATCCTGTGGCCTGTACCTAATTCCCCACCAACTCCGACACTTTCGCTCACCATATAGTCACGCACCCTGGCTGAAGGATCAGACAAAACTGGCTTTAAAGATTTCCCTTGCAGATAGTCTGGTATAGGTATTGCTGCAAGGTCGAGGAGGGTGGGGAACAGGTCGAGGCTGGAGATAATGTTATTAGAAACAGTGTTCTTTTTTCCAAACTTTTCACTGTAAATAAAAAAGGGAACCCTCACCGATTCTTCATGCATGGTCAATTTGTTGCCCAGTCCATGATTACCCAGAAAATAACCATTGTCTGAAAGGAAAATAATAATTGTATTCTTCATCAGTCCTTTGGAATCCAATTGTTTGATCAATTCCCCGATCTGATTGTCGAGGTGGCTGATGGTGGCATAATACGCTTTGGAGAATTCCCTCATAATTTCCGGTGAACGGGGTGGTCCGGCAGGCAAATTTTTGTAATTATCCCTGTAGTCAGAATCCCTGTAGAAGTTCTCACCGGGAAGTCCCTGGTTGCAAAAACTTTCGACAGGAGGTCTGTCCAGAAAGTTTATATCAAGACGGACGTCATTTTCCGAATATAGGTCAAGCCAATTCTGAGCAGGCTTCAGAGGTACATGAGGTTGTCTCACTGCCATCCAGAGAAAAAACGGGCGATGTTCATCCGATGCGGCAATTTCATCAATATACCCTGATGCGTCGTGGAAAGCCCTCTGATCATCATAATCAAAGGTTTCTTCCCCTTTTTGAAATCCGTACTCCGTCGGATCGCCCAGGTGCGATTTTCCACACAGGTAGGTTTTATATCCAGCCTCATTGAGGTATTGGGGTAACGTTTTAAACCTTTTTTCAGCAACGATATTCTTAATAAATGATTCCGTATTTAGAGCAACCGTCCCATTTGTTTGTGGGTATAGACCGGTAAGCATGGCAGCCCTGCTTGCCACACAAACTGGGGAGGCAGTATAAGCACGGTTAAAAATAATACCCTGCCTGGCCAAACTGTCGATATTTGGCGTCTTCAGAAAGGCATTGTTATAACCCACAGCCCGATAGGCAAGATCATCGGCAAGAATCACCACGAAGTTTGGCGTATTCGACTTCTCTACACTCCAACCTGAAATCACAATTCCTGAAAAGATCGCTACAGTGCAGAATATTTTATTATTCTTCATGAGTCAGGCTTCATTTTTTAGTTTTAATCAGATCCCTGTTTTTTTTATTTATTGCCAAAGACTTCTTTCATTGCTTCAAGATATTGCATTTTATGAAGTGTGTCCGGTCCAAGATAGCTCCCTTCCGTCCATTCGTTCCAGGAATACTCCATCATCATAGTAATACCAGTCGAAAATAAAGGCATCTATTCCGTGCGAGGTGGCGGCATCGATTTTTTGTGCCATCTGAACCGGGGTAATTGCCAGGAGGAGAACTCTATTTAGCTTCATTTTATAATGTTTCACACGTATATAATTTGTTTTTTAATGGTCGCATGGAATACCCAGATATTCATTTTCGGTTGGTGTGAAAATATTCTCGTGGGTATTTCATACTATTATAATTTGTTTTTAAAGGCAGTATGGAACTCCATGTTGATGAAATTATATCATTCTCTTGGATGTTGTAAAGCAACATGTTCGTTTCATTTATTAATTAATTGTAAGTTAATATCTTAATATCATCCCATCGTAAGGTTTCAAACTCATTTTAACCGGATTTTCTACCTGGTCGATGTCTCCGTTATTGGGATCCCATTTTTCAATTTTCTTTTTGGTTGCTATTGAAAGTGAAAAGGTTTGAGGTTGGTTGCTGTCATTCACAACGAACAGAACATGATGTTCGTCTACCTTTTTATGACTAACCAGCAGTGGCAGACTGGATGGTTCAATAACGTAATCACGGGGGACAGATTTAATCAGGAAATCCTGCACCACGGGCGAAGAGAATTTTTCAAGAAACACCGCGTTTCCTTTTTGATTTCCCCGGGAAAACAGTTTTTCAGAAACAGTCATTACTTCCGATGAAGGAAAATCGGCACATGAGTTTTGTGGCAGGGCCTCCAATGCAATTACTTTTCCACCTGATTTGACGAAGGATTCAACAACCTGCATTGCTTCCTCCGGTAGTGTTTCGACTCCGGGAAGTACCAGCAAATCCCACTTCAATGAACCATGGCATAGTTTCCCTTTGGTTACCTGTGCATCAAGTAATGCCCTGACATCGATGTATGAAAATTCCCATTGGTTGTTATACAGGTGATCAGATACCCTGTCGAACAATTCCGAAACTTTCCGGACTGCAGGATCTCCTCCGGCCATATCGTCCCAACTTTTGTTCCATGCAGGGGCGGGTTTGAATTTTGTCCAGATCGTTTCAATCGGATAAAGAACAGCAATGCGCGAGGCACGGAATCCCCCGTTCATCAGGGTGGAAATTCTGGCAACATACGTGTTGAATTCCATTTTTTCATCCTGTGAAGCATGCTGTAATTTAAGGTAGTTATTAAACCGGGTAATTCCTCCTGCCATCTGCCGGTTAACAGTACCTTTCACATCATTCGTCGGCGCTTCTTTGCCTTTATGAAATCGCGGGTCAGCTACTGGACATATTTCCGACATCACTTCGGTATTTCCATTCAGCTCTGCCACAGAAGCTGCCATCCGTGAAGAATATAGGTACCGACGGGTAAATTCAGGCATGCCGGTGAGCACATCAATACCGGGAACATCCATTTCCCTGAAACATGCCATGATGTCGCCATATAACAAAGCCTGGATCGGCAAGGACTCCTCCAGCAATAAATGCCCGCTGGTCTTGATTCCCTGGCTGTTGCAATATTCCTTGATCAGCCTGAAATGGTTCCGGCTCATAAACTCACTTACAAGACTAAAATATTGATAACGAAGCTTTTTGCCTTCATTGCCATTGTCAAGCATCATTGTCAGCCATTTATCCTCCGGATCCCATCTAAAACGGGAGATAATCTCTTCCGTGAGGTTTTTTTTCCATGGGTAAATACCAAACCCCAAATTCCTGAACGAGTGTGCCATAGAAGATGGTTCATCGGTAAACGTAGCATAGAAAAGGTTCCCTAATTTTTCATCTGCTGCCTTTGCATACTTTTTATGGGTAAGTTCAATAAATCGTTGAGTAACTTCGGGCATCAGCAGGCTCGGGTAACGCCGGATTATACCGCCGCGCTTCCCTCCTGCCTGAAACCCATCTCTCAGGAAATCTGCCGATAACTGAACGATCCGCCAGGTTCCCGGAGGAATTTCCCAGTTGAGTCTTCCAGCGGATATAAATTGGTTAATGCTTGTTGCTCTTTCAATCTGATTAAATCCATCGGAAACAGGAATGGCTTTCACAGAAATCATTTTCCCGGGCAGCAATTTTAAACTCAGGGTTTGTGGACCGGAAACCAGGCTGTCCCTGAAAAAGAATCCCTCGGCTTCCCAGTCAGGATGTTCATCCAGAATATAACCTCCATTGCTGCCTGATGGGTACCAGTTTTCATCATAGAGCCACACATTCATCCCTTTTGATTTTGCACTCCTGACAAACCGGTAAAATGACTCCAGCTCTTTATCGTTCTTCAGGTAATCGTCTGTCCAGTTAACATTGGTGGCAAGTCCGCCATATCCGTTCAGCAGGTATTGATCCAGGATGGAATCCTGCTTCACGGGATCATTGGGAGCATCATGGGTATTCAGGTTGGGCCGGTTTTCAGCTAAAGGCTGTTTGAAGCGGGTGCGAAGCTGGTTTTCTTTGCTGTTGGGAGCAACAGTTATAAGGAACAACAGAAGGATGCTTAAAAAGTTGACCATTTGTATTTTTTATAATGAATTGATTTTTAATAAAATTAAAATCTTAGAGATGCAAAACTATAAATTCAGAAGAAGATTTTTTCCCAATATTTCACCATAATGGCAATTTCATTTCTGCATCCAATTTTTTCCAGGCAATTTCCATAGAACGAACCCTGCCGGGATATTTTCCGGCAAGATT
>CAZDLO010000156.1:0-6713 GCA_964506325.1 uncultured Tangfeifania sp. | reverse complement strand
CATATTTCGAAGATGTCGGGACCATAACTGCCGCCCACCAGGCAGAGGCGCAGTGAATTCATGATGGTGCCAAAGTTCCAGCCTTTTTCTGTCACAAACCGTGAAAATGGTTCCTTGATCAGGGGGGCTTGCCAGTTGCTGACGGAGGCGAAAAAACCTGAAATCTCCGCCATCATCTGCGGTACATCATCTTTCCAACGTTTGGACACAATTTTTTCATCGTATTCGTCCGGGGCTTGGAAGAAGAAAAATCCCTGGTCCCAGATTTCATTCACAAAATGGCACCTTTCCTTTACCAGTGAGGCAACACGGACAACCAGTTCAAACGGGACACGCACTCCCTTGGTTTCCAGGAAAGGCAGGAACATTTCGGCGAGGTCTTCATCCGCCTGGCGGACCAGGTACTGGTGGTTGAACCATTTTGTTTTCTCCGGATCAAAACGGGAACCCGACTTTCCGACACGGTCGAGCGAGAAGGCCAGTACCAGCTCGTCCATGGAAAAGATCTCCTGTTCGGTACCGGGGTTCCATCCCAGCAGGGAAAGCATGTTGATGAAACCATCGGGCAGGTAACCGTCTTCACGGTAACCCCTCGAGACATCTCCGGTTACCGGATCTTTCCAGGCCAGCGGGAAGACCGGGAAGCCCATCTGGTCGCCGTCGCGTTTGCTCAGCTTACCTTTGCCGACAGGCTTGAGTATCAGCGGAAGATGCGAGAATTGCGGCATGGTGGCTTTCCAGCCGAAGGCCTCATACAATAATATATGCAGCGGCATGGATGGGAGCCACTCCTCGCCCCGGATCACATGGGAGATCTCCATCAGGTGGTCATCCACCACGTTGGCCAGGTGATAGGTAGGCATGCCGTCACTTTTGAACAGGACTTTGTCATCAAGCTGGTCGGTATTGAACTGAACAGGTCCACGGATCAGGTCAACCTCCTCGACCAGGGAGTTGACAGGCATTTTAAAGCGTACCACATGATGTTCGCCTGATTCGATGGCGGTTATTACGTCACTACCCGGCATGGACAACGAATTCTTCAACCCCTGCCGTGTTGCATTGTTGTAGGTAAAGGTTTCCCCTTTGGCCTCGGCATCCTGCCGCAGCGCATCGAGTTCTTCCGGCGTATCAAAAGCATAATAGGCATGGCCTGAATCAATAAGCTGCTGCGCGTAACCGGCATAGAGCGCCTTTCGTTCGCTTTGGCGGTAAGGGGCGTGAACTCCGCCTTCGCGGGGACCTTCGTCAATTTTGATCCCGCACCAGCCGAGGGCTTCCATGATGTAATCCTCGGCACCGGGGACATACCTGGTCTGGTCGGTATCTTCGATCCGCAGCAGGAAATCGCCGCCGTGGTGCCTGGCGAACAGGTAATTGAACAATGCAGTGCGTACACCTCCGATATGAAGCGGACCGGTAGGGCTGGGTGCAAACCTTACGCGGACTTTTGGTTGAGCCATAGATTTAAAAAATTGTTACACAGAGAAACACGGAGGTTTAAAAGAGACACACAGAGTTAAATTTGTAATCCTCTGAGTATCTACACATTTCTCTGTGTCACTCTGTGTAATTATTATTTAATAACAATGTTGACAATTTTTCCCGGGACAACGATGATCTTCACTATCGTCTGTCCTTCGGTCCATTTGCTGGTCATGTCGCTGTTCAGGGCGGCAGTTTCCACCTCCTTCACAGAAAGTCCGACGGGCAGTTCGAGCCTATACCGGACTTTCCCGTTGAAGGATACCGGGTACTCAACAACATCCTCCGTCAGGAAGGCAGGATCAAAAACAGGCCATGCAGGAATGCCCACGCTGCCTGAATTTCCATACATGGCCCAGAGTTCTTCGGCCAGATGGGGTGCAAAAGGTGCCAGCACCCGGAAGAAGGTATTGGCAGTCTCCGGGGTCACACTGCCAGCCTTGTAACAATGGTTGGTAAAGACCATCATTTGTGAGATGGCGGTATTGAATTTCATGTCTTCGATATCGTCGCCGACTTTTTTGATGGTCTGGTGGAGAATCTTCAGTGTTTCCTTGCCTTCTGCGCCTTCCGTGAGGTTTGATTTCTCCCCGAAGAAAGCAGCGACACGGCGCAAAAAATTGTATACACCCTTGACACCGTTTTCCGTCCACGGCTTGGTGGCATCCAGCGGACCGATGAACATCTCGTACAACCGGAGGGAGTCTGCGCCGAATTTTTCGACCACATCATCCGGGTTGACCACATTTTTCAGGGATTTCGACATCTTGGCCACTATCTGCCTGAGTTCTTCGCCTGTTTCGTTGTGGAAATATTTCCCGTCCTTTTCTGTCACCTTGTCGGAAGGTACCTTAGACCCGGAAGAGGTTTCATAGGCAAAAGCGAGGATCATCCCCTGGTTGAACAGTTTCTGGAATGGTTCCTCGGTTGAGACGATGCCAAGATCGAACAGTACCTTGTGCCAGAAGCGGCTGTAAAGCAGGTGGAGCACGGCATGCTCTGCCCCGCCGACGTAAAGGTCGACCGGCATCCAGTAGTTCTCCTTTGCTTTGGAAAATGGTTCGGCATCATTTTTAGGATCGATAAAACGGAGATAATACCAGCAGGAACCTGCCCACTGGGGCATTGTATTGGTTTCGCGTCGACCCTTGCGGCCATTGGCATCCGTCACAAGGAGCCATTCCCCTGCGTTGGACAAAGGTGATTCGCCCGTCTCACCGGGCTGGTATTTTTCGACGTCCGGCAATTGCAGCGGAAGCTCATTGTCATTGAGCAAGGTTACCTCACCATCTTCCCAGTGGATCACAGGGAAAGGTTCGCCCCAGTATCTCTGGCGGCTAAAGAGCCAGTCGCGCAGTTTGTAATTGGTGGTTGCCTTGCCCAGACCGGTCTTTTCGAGCCATCCGGTAACCTGCAGGATACCCTGTTCTTTTGTCAGTCCGTTGATATCGATCCCGATAACCAGGTTGGCGGAGTTGATATAGGCTCCATCTTCGCTCCAACATGATTTACCGGCCAGCACTTTGGCGCGCAGATCCGCATCCGTTGCTTCTCCCGGGTCCAGGATGCATACAATGGGAAGGTCATAGGTTTCAGCAAATTCAAAATCCCTGTGGTCGTGGGCCGGGACAGCCATGATGGCGCCGGTGCCATAGCCCATGAGCACGTAATCCGCCACCCATACGGGAATCTGCTCCCCGTTCAGGGGGTTTACGGCGAAGCGTCCTGTAAACACACCGGTTTTACCTTTAGCAAGGTCGGTGCGGTCGAGATCGCTTTTCAGGGCCGCATTTGAAATGTATTGACGTACAGCAGGTTGTTGCTCCGGCGTTGTAATTTCGGCTACCAGTTCATGTTCAGGAGCCACCACCATATAAGTGGCACCAAAAAGGGTGTCGGGGCGGGTGGTGTAAACCCGCAGTTTCTTATCCAGTCCGGCAAGGGCGAAATCGACCTCGGCACCGGTAGAGCGGCCAATCCAGTTGCGCTGCATCTCTTTGACACCCTCCGGCCAGTCGAGGCTGTTGAGTCCTTCCAGCAAACGTTCGGCGTAATGGGGAATGCGGAGCATCCACTGCTTCAGGAAGCGGCGTTCCACCTCTTTGGTGCCGCATTTTTCATGAGATCCGTCGTTCAGCACCTCTTCGTTGGCACAGACGGTTTTACAGGTACGGCAATACCATACCTGCGCCTCCCCGTAATAAGCCAGGCGTTTCTGATCGGTATAATCGCGCACTGCCTTATCCCCGGCGTTGGAGATTTCTACCGGGACAGGCAGTTCACCGATGGGTCTGCCCTTCCCCAGGGCAGCATCGAACCAGGTCTGGTACAATTTGGTAAAGATCCATTGTGTCCATTTAAAATAGTCCGGATCGGTGGTATTTATTTCGCGGTCCCAGTCGTAACCCAGTCCCAGTGACTGGATCTGGCGCCTGAAATTGTCGCAGTTCTTTTGCGTTGTTTCCGAGGGATGGGTACCTGTTTGGATGGCATACTGTTCGGCCGGCAATCCGAAAGCATCCCACCCCATGGGGTGCAGGACGTTAAAACCCTTGCTGCGCTTGTAGCGGCAGACAATATCGGTAGCCGTGTATCCTTCGGGATGGCCGACATGCAGTCCGGCGCCGGAGGGATACGGAAACATATCCAGGCAATAAAATTTCGGCTTTGAAAAATCGTCGAAGGTCTTGAAGCTCTTGTTATCAGCCCAGTACTGCTGCCACCTGGCTTCAATGTCTTTAAAATTATAATCCATCGGTTTAAAACTAATTGTGCTGTTTTGTTTTGCGCGAAATTAATATTTAAAGATGAGTTAGGAGTTATGAATTAGGAATTATGAGTTAGGAGTTATGAATTATGAGTTAGGAGTTAGGAATTATGAGTTATGAATTAGGAGTTAGGAGTTAGGAGGGGGGGAGATTGAGGGATGTTACGACTTTAAGATAATTTGCAAGACCTTAAAATTTAGTTGTTTTTGGGCTGATTTAATACTAATTCGTAAATATTTTAATCAAAATTGATGCTTCTAATTTCAATTTGAAACCTAAATCGGATCAAATAATTCAATATTTGATATATTTCAGTCAAGGTACTAATAGTTTGATTTTCTAAGAATTAATGACAAAATTCACCTAATCTCCCGATTTTGAGATTAAAAATTACATTAATTTTGAGTTAGAGTTTAAAATTCTAACACAGAGAATTTATATTTCTATGATGAACTTAAAATAATTTGGAAATTGTAGCTTCCGGTAAAATGACAGAGAAAAATATGAGGACACAGAGAGAAAAATCGCTGGCGATTTTCCGACTCAGTGTTACTCCGGGGTTTCTCTTGAAAATCCATAAAAGCAGAAATTTCTATAGGCTATATTAGTTTGATTGAAAGTAAGTTATTCTCTGTGTTATAAATTTAATCAGTCGCTGAGTATTGATATTTTCAAAAATAGAACCATCAAAAAAATTGAGCCATGAATGCAGGAATCGATAAATTTATGGAGGAACTCAAGGCCCGCACTCCGGGTGAAAATGAGTTCCACCAGGCCGTAAGAGAAGTCATTGAAACCGTTTGGGATGTTTATGATTCAAACCCCCGGTACAAACAGGCCAAAATACTGGAACGCATGGTTGAGCCTGAGAGGACCATCATGTTCAGGGTTCCGTGGACGAATGACCTGGGAGAGGTTGAGATCAACAGGGGATACCGGGTTGAGTTCAGCAGCACCCTCGGGCCTTACAAGGGAGGTTTGAGGTTCCATAAAAGCGTCAACCTGAGTATTCTTAAGTTCCTGGGTTTTGAGCAAACCTTCAAGAACAGCCTCACTACCCTGCCGATGGGAGGAGGAAAAGGCGGATCGGATTTCAGTGCCAAAGGACGAAGCGACAACGAAATCATGCGTTTCTGCCAATCCTTCATGACCGAACTTTACCGCCATATTGGTCCAAATACGGACGTCCCGGCAGGTGATATCGGCGTTGGCGGCAGGGAGATCGGATATCTTTTCGGACAATACAAGCGCATCCGCAACGAGTTTACCGGAGTTCTTACCGGTAAAGGCATTGGCTGGGGTGGTTCTTTGATACGCCCTGAGGCAACAGGTTTCGGCGCAGTATATTTTGTGCAGCACATGCTCAAAGAGATGGGTAAAGAGCTGAAAGGCAAGACTGTTTCCGTATCCGGATTTGGCAATGTTGCCTGGGGCGCCATTTCAAAAATTGATGAACTGGGCGGGAAAGTAGTTACCATTTCCGGTCCTGACGGATACATCTATGACCCTGAAGGCATCAGCGGGCACAAGATTGATTATCTGCTGGATCTGCGAGCCACCAACAACGATGTGGTAGCTCCCTATGCGGAAGAATTCGGCTGCCAGTTCTTTGAAAATGCCAAACCCTGGGAACAAAAGGTCGACATCGCGCTTCCCTGTGCCACTGAAAATGAACTGGATGAGAAGGATGCCAGGAAACTTGTTGAGAACGGATGCTTCCTGGTAGGTGAAGTCTCCAACATGGGATGCACTGCAGGTGCCGTTAATTATTTTCTGGACAACAAGATCCACTATGCTCCGGGAAAAGCCGTCAATGCAGGTGGGGTAGCTGTTTCAGGACTTGAAATGTCTCAAAACAGCATGCGCTACAACTGGACGAAGGAAGAAGTAGACGAGCGGCTTCACCTCATCATGCACGACATACACCAGACCTGCCAGAAATATGGAAGGGACGGTAACTACATCAACTATGTCAAGGGTGCCAATGTGGGCGGGTTCGTGAAGGTGGCAGATGCGATGCTGGCGCAGGGAAACGTGTAAAAGAATTATGAATTATGAGTTATGAGAAATGTGGGGGCATGATTTGTTCGTTTTTCTCTGTGTAACCAAAAGAACTGTCACAGAGAAACACGGAGTGAAAAAGAGAAACACGGAGATCGGAACACGGATGATGATGATGTAAAGCGTGCGGCGTGCTGCTAAGAATCAATCAAGCCGGATAATTGTACAACGGCCCGGTTGGTCGGATCCATGCATTCTGCCAATAGATGCTTCAGGTGGCCTTAGGCCTGAAGGGCCGTCAGATCTCAGCACAGGGCAACGCCTTGTGAAGGAAAACAGGTCCGGATCATGATACAACACCGCGAAGCGTTAACAATCAACTCCATTGAGACAAAAAGCTGTCCGAGCGAAGCCGAAGGCGGAGCAAGTTCTTTTTGTCAGGTCTTTTTTGGTTACTTT
>CAZDLO010000155.1:0-6802 GCA_964506325.1 uncultured Tangfeifania sp. | reverse complement strand
CTGATTATGAATTATCTAATGAAGAAATCAGTCGGAATCTGCATCAAATGGACGGGTATCCAAAACCCTGAAACTTCAGAACTATCCCATGTCTGGAACCTCCGGCAAGGTATTCCAGGTAATGCAAGAAGAAGCATAAGCTTTAAAAGCCTATGCTTCTTCTACTTTTTTGAGATGTACCTTTTTCTCTTCATCAGTGATAAATGCCGCTTCAAATGAGTTCCTCACCAACTGAAGGATATCTTCACGCGTCAAATTTAAGGCATCTGCAGCAGCGATGAGGTTATCATTGAGATATCCACCAAAGAATGCCGGATCATCCGAATTGACAGTAACCTTGATTCCCCGTTCCATCATTTCCCGCAAGGGGTGATCGGTCATTGATTTGATAACTTTCAGCCTGAGATTGGACAGCGGGCAGGAGGTAAGCGGCACTTCGTAAATCCCCAGAACATCAACCAGATCCGGATCTTCAAGGCAGCTGTTCCCATGGTCAATACGGGAAGCTTTTAGCAAATCAAGTGCCGCCCAGATATATTCAGGCGGACCTTCTTCCCCTGCATGCGCAACAGTTAAAAAACCCATCTCTTGTGCGGCATCAAACAGATCAGCAAACAAATCCGGAGGGAAGTTTTTTTCAGAAGAATCCAGGCCGACCGCAGTAATCCAGCCCTTGAACGGTTCCGCTTCGGTCAATGTCTTGAAACCCTCTTCCGCACTCAGGTGGCGAAGAAATGACAGAATCAACCTGAATGATATTCCAAGCTTCTCGTAACCATCTGCAAGAGCCCGGTATATCCCACCAATTACCGCACTAAAGGGAACACCCCTTGAGGTATGTGCCTGCGGATCAAACATCACTTCTGTGTGAACGATGCAGTTTTCTTTGGCTTTCAGAAGATAGGACCATGTCAGGTCATAGAAGTCCTGCTCTTTCAGCAATACTGAAAAGGAATCATAATACAGATCCAGGAAATCCTGGAGGTTATCGAAATTATATGCTTTACGCATAGATTCTGCCGAATCATATTTCAGCCTGATACCATTGCGCTCAGCAAGCCTGAATATAAGGTCGGGCTCCAGGCATCCTTCTATGTGCAGGTGCAACTCTGCCTTGGGAATTTTGCGTATATACTCGTGAAGATCAGTCATTAAAATCAGTAATTGGTTTCCTGCAATTCAAAATAGGCTTGCGGATGACCGCATATCGGGCAATTTTGCGGAGCACTTAAGGCTTCATGTAAGAATCCGCAAACCCTGCATTTCCAAACCACCTTATCTCCCCTTTTAAAAACCATGCCAGACTGAAGATTCTCAAACAAAGTTCTGTATCTCTCTTCATGGGCCTTTTCAACTTTGGCGATCATTTTAAAAACAGCGGCTACTTCCTTGTAACCCTCCTCATCCGCAATTCGGGCAAATTCAGGATACAATTCAGTCCACTCTTCATTTTCACCATCTGCAGATGCCTTTAAATTTTCGAGCGTGGTTCCAATTTTACCGGCAGGATAAGAAGCAGTTATCTCAACTATTCCTCCTTCCAAAAAATTAAAAAACCGCTTGGCATGCGACCGCTCGTTGAGGGCTGTCTCATCAAAGATGGCTGCAATTTGTTCCAGTCCCTCTTTCCTTGCCTGCTTGGCAAAATAATCGTAACGCATTCGTGCCTGTGATTCCCCGGCAAATGCCTTTAACAGATTCTCTTCTGTCTTCGAACCTTTCAGTGTCTTCATGTCTCAGTTTTTACTATCATATTTGCCATCTGAAGAAGCCATCAAGACCTTATTCATCCAGGTTGATGAAAAAAGAACCATGGCATATCCATTGGATGGTTGATGGATGTATTATTTTGAATTTTCAGCCTGCAGGCTGATGTATGCTAAAGTTATAACAAATAACCGGATTCACAATGATCCTATTCCGACACTGAGATGGCACCTTCCCCCTTCTTCAACGGGTAATAGGTCAGGGAGGGGGAAGTAATCATGTGGCCAAGCCCCAATTCAGGCCACAGCAAATCTACCCTTTGTATGGTCTCCATGGAAGAAACCACAGGATTAGGCCAATCGCGTCCAAAACCGTCAGAAATTGCGGTTTTACGAGTCCCATCAACTATCAAATGATTAACTTCGGTTTCATTCTCCGCCACAATAATTTTACAATCCCGTTTCGGATCAATGTTGCCCGTAACATACCATAGAACGGTGAAAAGGTTTTCCACAGGCAAGCCGGAATCAACAAAAACGATAAATTTAATCCTTTTCAGGAACTCGTTCTTTACCATGTTTTTGACCAGCTGAGAGGGTAATGATCCTGTTCCCTTATCAATTCCGATAACTACAATCGAAATCCCTTTCTCGGGCAAAGAGGCATTAACAGATTTGACATCTGGGATATCATTCAAAAAATTTTCAATTTCAATTTTTCCCGGAAGCTCAGTATCATCCATGGTTTTCCCGCCCTCTTCTGGAAATCTGAAGGTTGCATCAATTCCCATTTTTGAACCATACGCAAATTTTGAAGATGAATGATCCAGCACATCCATCGGACCGGAAGAAAAAACAATATCATTGGCCGTATCAATCTGGTTGCTTAATCTCCTTACAAAACTCTCAGTCTCATTCCATGGATTAACCTGATCAGTCACAATAAGGATTTTATTGAACATCATCTGACCAGCCCCCCACATTGCATTCATTGTCTTTAGTGCCTGACCTGGATAGTTTTTATCGATCCGTGCCAGGGTGAGATTGTGGGCCACACCTTCGGCAGGCAGGTAAAGGTCCTTCAATTCCGGAATAATTGTCATCCTCATCGGAGCAAGGAAAATCCTCTCAGTTGCGAGGCCAATGTAAGCGTCTTCCTGTGGTGGAATCCCTACTATTGTAGCAGGATAAATGGCACTTTTACGGTGAGTAATGCAGGTAATATGAAATTTGGGATACCAGTCTGCCAGTGAATAAAAACCTGTATGATCCCCGAAAGGTCCTTCCCAGGTCAGTTCTTCGGATGGATCCACATATCCTTCAAGAATAAAGTCAGCATCATCAGGCACTTCCAGGTCATTTGTAAGGCATTTCACCAGCTCAACTTTCTTTTTTCGCAAAAATCCTGCAAGCATGTATTCATCAATCTGGTCAGGAAGTGGGGCCGTGGCAGCATAAGTATAAGCTGGGTCGCCACCTAATACAACTGAGACAGGCATCCTCCTCCCCTGCTTCTTGTAGCCGTTGTAGTGGGCTGCCCCAGTTTTATGCCTGTGCCAATGCATACCGGTAGAATCCGGACCGAATACCTGCATCCGGTACATACCAACATTGCGCACTCCTGTAAAAGGATCTTTGGTGATGACACAGGGAAGCGTAATAAAAGGCCCTCCGTCAGCTGGCCAGCAAGTAAGCACCGGCAATAAAGATAAATCAGGAGTTTTCATTACGACTTCCTGACATTTACCTCCGCCGGATTTCTTTTTGGGCATCCATGATGCAATCCGCGAAAGCAAAGGAAGCAGTTTTAACTTATCAAGCAGGTTTTCGGACGGGCCAGCCAGTTGCCTGAACAATTCTTCAATTTCTTCTCCAATCTTATCAAGAGAGTCGTGACCCAGCGCAAGACACATCCTTGTCTCAGAACCAAATGCATTAATAAGAAGGGGGCAAGCCGTACCGTTGTTTTCAAACAAAAGTGCCTTCCCCCCTCCATTGGTTTTGGATATACGATCTGTAATCTCAGTAATCTCTAGAATGGTATCAACTTTTCGATTGATTCTGATTAATTCATTTTTACTTTCAAGTAATTGTACAAATTCGTTTAAACCACTATACGCCATATCAATTTATGAAGGATAATATCCGAGAATCCTTAAATACCAGCCTTTTGTTTAAAAAACTCGAGCGTCTCTGAGGATGGTCTTTCTAACGGCAAATTGTACATTCTGTCCCATACCAACTGAGCCAGTACACCGAGAGAACGACTTACACCAAACATCACCGTGTAGAAGAAATGCTCTGTTAAGCCATAATGCTGAAGCAGGGCACCGGAGAATGCATCAACATTTGGCCAGGGATTCTTAATCTTCCCAAGAGACTGTAAGATCGGAGGAACAATTTCATAAATAAGATTCACAGTATCTATTAGCGGATCATTCGCAACATATTTCTGGGCAAAGATTTGCTGAGCCGTAAAACGAGGATCCGTCACTCGTAAAACAGCATGACCGTAACCTGGAATTACCTGTCCTGAAGAAATTGTTTTCCGAACGTAAGCCTCAATTTTCAGCCTTTCTTCATCCTTTGATGCACATGCACCAATTTCCTCCTGCATTTCAAATATCCAGTTGATCACCTCCTGGTTGGCATAACCATGCAAAGGACCAGCGAGTCCTAACATCCCGGCAGCATAGGAATAATAAGGATTACTAAGAGCCGAACCAACAAGATGAGTAGCATGCGCAGAAACATTTCCACCCTCATGGTCTGCGTGAATCATCATATACATCCTGAACAGTCTGTAGATTTCTTCCTGGTCATAACCCATCATATGTGCAAAATTGGCAGCCCAATCAAGGTTTGGATCAGGTGGAATGAATTTGCCGTCCTTAAAATTCCTCCGGTAAATATACGCGGCAACTACCGGAAGCCGGGCAATTAGATCCATTACATCCTCGAAAGTTGTATCCCAGTAATCATTTTTATGAAGTCCGTCACGATGAGCCTTCTGGAATTTAGATTCAGTAGCCATAGCCAAAATTGCAGTACTAAACTGTGTCATAGGCTTAGATGTAAGTGGCATAGCATCCAAAATCTCGAGAACGTGTTCCGGAAGTTCACTTCGTCGTACCCAGTCACGGCTTAATGCATCAACTTCGTCTTTGGTTGGAATTTCGTTGAGCAAAAACAAGTAAAAAAGACCTTCAGAAAGGGGCTCTCCTTCAGGCCTTACTTTCGGTAACTTCTGCTGAATCTCAGGAATTGTATAGCCACGGTATGTTATTCCGGTATTGGGATTCAGTTTAGAAGTTACAGTTAGCAAACCGGTTATGCCTTTCATACCTGTTAAAACCTGATCGATATTGACTGACTCAAGTACTGTATTCCCAAACTCACTGATCAAACGTTTAACGATTAGGCGCTCTTCTTCACCCTTTTTTAAAAGTTTCTTTTTAATGTATTCCATAAAGAGATATTTATGTTAATTAATGCAGATTCAACATTCCCGACTTTACTATAAAAACCAATCTCGAAGCCAATTGCGATATTCCGCTGAAAAATACATAAAAAATGAATCAATTTATATATTTATCTACCGTATAAGCTAAATATTTTAAAAAATGAAGTCTGATAACCGTTTTTAAAATATTCGCTCAAAAAAATAGCCATCCTTTAGGATGGCTATTGAATATCGTTTAAAATCCATTGGCTCAGGAGGCAGCCTCTTCAGTAGTGTTTTCTACTTTAGTAGCTTCTTTAGCTGGAGTTTCAACTTTTTTAGTTTTTCTGACCCTACGTTTTTTCGAGGTATCAGCTTTTGGTGTTGACAACATGTTTTCGTTGTAGTCGACCAATTCGATTATACACATTTCTGCGTTATCCCCCATGCGGGTACCTGTTTTCAAAATTCTGGTATAACCTCCGGGACGATCGCCAATTTTAACAATAATATCACGAAACAGCTCAGTAACCACCTGTTTGCTTTTCAGGTTACTAAAGACTTCGCGCCTGTTGTGAGTGGAATCTTCTTTTGCACGTGTTATCAATGGCTCAACAAAAACTCTAAGTTCCTTTGCTTTAGCAAGTGTAGTAGTGATACGTTTATGCAGCAAAAGAGAGTTTGCCATGTTGGACAGCATAGCACTGCGGTGTGAACTGGTCCTACCTAAATGATTAAACCCTTTTCTATGTCTCATTTCAATTATTCCTTGTCTAATTTATACTTACTGATATCCATCCCGAAACTCAAATTGAGATTTACCAATAAATCATCCAATTCTGTGAGGGATTTTTTTCCAAAATTTCTTAATTTCAGCAGGTCATTCCGGTTGTAGGTTACAAGTTCTCCCAGTGTTTCCACATCAGCAGCCTTAAGGCAATTGAGTGCACGTACTGAGAGATCAAGATCGACAAGCTTATTTTTCAGCAATTGGCGCATATGCAGAATCTCCTCATCAAATTCCTCATTGGCAAATTTCTCATCCGAGTCGAGCGTAATTTTCTCGTCAGAGAAGAGCATGAAATGGTAAATCAGAATTTTAGCAGCTTCCTTAAGTGCATCCTTTGGATGTATAGAACCATCAGTATGAATATCTATGACCAATTTTTCATAGTCAGTCTTCTGTTCGACGCGATAGTTTTCAACCGAATATTTCACATTTTTGATGGGTGTGAAAATTGAATCGATTGGAACAACGCCAAACTCTTCGTCAGCTGGTTTGTTCTCTACTCCAGGTACATAGCCGCGTCCCTTCTCGATAGTCAACTCGATTTGAAGTTTCACGTCCGTTTCCATATTGCAGATAAGCAAATCGGTATTCAATACACGGAAACCAGTGATGAAATTATTGATATCACCCGCCTTGAACTTGTTCTGACCAAAAATCGTAACAGTAACTTTCTCACTGTCAAAATCTTCAACCACCTTTTTGAAACGAATTTGTTTCAAATTAAGAATCATCTCTGTAACATCCTCAATAACTCCCGGGATGGTTGAAAATTCATGCTCAACACCTTCGATTTTAATCGTTGTGATTGCATATCCTTCCAACGATTACAACAGGATTCTGCGTAATGCGTTCCCGATGGTAATA
>CAZDLO010000154.1:0-6956 GCA_964506325.1 uncultured Tangfeifania sp. | reverse complement strand
GCTACAGGCGAAATTGTGGAAAACGATTTAATTGTGAAAATTGATCGCCTATTGTGCAAAATTCGGTCGAATTGACCAGTATCTGCCGGAGAACCTTGGTTTTTTCACCTTGTTGATTGTTAAGAAGTTAAGCTAGTTGACTAAAATCGGCAGAAGGTGGTCTGTTTTACCGCTTTCTCCAATTAACAGACAGTTTAAAAATTATTGCATTATACCAGCTATAAAGTCTTTTCTGAGCCAACCTTACAGTATTTCTTTTTTATCTATACTGTGTAATGCGAAAGAATAGGCTCCGACAGCAATAGCGATATCCGTGCCCAATTTTGAAAGTACAATCCCAATTTTTTTCTCAGATTCATAAGGGATCATTTTTGTTGTTCCAGGAATTGAAATCTCAACAGGGGATCCTTTTAAAAAAATCGACAACTGATCCTTGTCATTCAGGTCATAAGCCTTAGCCTGAAGACGAGGGAAAGATTTCCCGTCAAGAGTTGAGATAGAACCGTTTAATTCTTTCACAATTGCCGGTACAATATATTTACCGGCACCTGCCAATCCTCCGCCAATAACCACTAATCCATCAATGGTCGTTATGGCATGTGCAATGGTATCTCCAGCCATCTCGCCAAGCTCTTCAAATGAATTTATAGCAGCACTTTGATTCCCTTTTTTTATGCCTTCTGCAATATCAAAAATGTCTTTAGGCGTATATTCATTGTTATCTCCTGAAAGCTCTGAATAAACGCGCCTGACAGCACGTATGCTCACACTTTCTTCTGTTATACAGTTTGGGTATTTTTTGTTTCGGAAAACCCAGACATCGCCACCACAGCCATTATCCCCAACAAGTAACTCCCGATTAACGACTGCCCCGCCGCCAAAACCTGTTCCCAGGGTAACACCTACCAAATTTTTAAATTGCCTGATGCTGCCATACTGATTTAACATTTCATTAATTTCAGGAAGGACCCCTGCAATTGCTTCGCCATAAGCAAAAAGACTCCCATCATTATTAATGAAAACAGGAATGCCAAATTCAGCTTCAAGCATTGGACCTAAAGCAACTCCTCCCCGAAACGATGTGAAATTTGGCAAATCGCCAATAATCCCATTTGTATAATCGGCAGGACCGGGGAATGCAAAACTAATTGCTACAGGCTTTTCAGGAAGTGTGTTGATAACTTCCCTGAAGCCTTGTTTCAATGTAGTGAGACATTTTTCTAAATTGTCCGGATCAGTAGAATACCTGATCGGTTCTATAATCTCTCTGTTGCCCTGAATGGCTGAAAATATAAATTTTGTTCCACCGGCATCTAAGGTTGCAACTATTCGTTTATCGCTGCTGTAATTCATTTTGGACTTTTTATATTTTATCTGTTTCCCGGGATTAATAAATATCCCTGTAATCGTAATGATCAAAGTGCAAAGAGCACCGGAATAATCCTGCCAATATTATTTTTTGACATGTATTTACATTAAGTAGTTATGAACTTGTTCTTACATAAGCCTTTAATGTACCTAAAGTTCTTACGTTATTTTCACCACCGGGCCTTATTGTATATTCACCTACCCTGGCAGGAACAATGAATGTTTCGGCATAGTGAACAGCAAATGGTTCAAATGAATTTGCGGGACTTTCTACAATTATTTCATCTCCTTCAACCAGGCATATTACGTTTACCCCGCCATTTGTATGATGATAAACCTTTTTTGTGAACCAATGCCGACGTGTTTCAATAAATTCAAGCTCATGCAAACCAGTGCTTTCCTCTGTCCATCCATCTCCGGCAGCAACTTCTTGAATATGGTTAACCAGATTTTCTTTGGTCCATTGTGTGGTCCTATCCCACTGAATTACATTTTTCCCATGTTCAATGTTGATAGGACGTGGTTTTCCATCCATTCCCAAACGACCCCAATCCCATAACTTAAAAGTGAAAATATAGGGGGTCGCGCTGATCTCGAGGACCATGCTGTTCTTACCCGAACAATGAACCGTTCCGGCCGGAATGAGAACATGATCGTGCTTTTTTACAGGCCAGGACTGAACATGCTTTTCAACGTCAAACGATTTTCCGCCGGACTGTGCTTCTTCAAGATCTGAAATCATTGCTTCAGGATTCACATCCTCCTTTAATCCGAGGTAAACGATGGCATCTTCTTCAGTATCCATCATATAGTAACTTTCATCCTGTGTGTATGCCATGCCAAACTTGTCCTTTATGTATTCGGTGAGTGGATGTACCTGCAAACTCAAATGACCACCATCCATTGTATCAAGAAAATCATAGCGAATAGGGAATTCATTACCAAATCTCATTAACACCTCTTCCCCCAGTAATTCCTGAGGATGCCGTAAAACCAAATTAATTGATGGTATTTCAATCACATCGCTGCCAAATTTCAGTAGGAGGCTGTTCTCTTCCGGCACGCAGTTGAAACACCATGCATAATTTGGGGCAGATTTGTCCAGATTACAGACTTCCTTCATCCATTGTCCTCCCCAAGGTCCCGGATCAAAAAATGGGACTACACTAAAAGGACGGCTTGTTGCCATTTCCATTCCTTTTAAGATGGCTTTCCCTTCTATCAGTTTTGGATGATTGATTTTGTTTGTGTCGAGTAAAAAATCCCACTTGTCAAATAAAGTCTTCTTCAGCTGGTCACAAACCCTCCAGTCCACAAAAAAACCTTGCTTGTACAATAACATCCAGTCATCTGTATTTCGGTTTTTAACCCCAAGATTATCAACTAAATGCTGACGCATCCGCAGCTGAATTTCCCAACGTGCCATATCGGCATATACCAGTAAATCAGGATCAGGGCATATTAAAGCTGCACCGGTGCCGTAAATAACTATTACCCCTTCATACTCGGATTCAATCTCGTTTTGAATTGCCTGTACCTTTGCGGGATCGAAAAAAGAATCTATTGTCAATCGTGTCAGAAAACCAAATATGCGATCGTTGGTAACATCAGGAAACACTATGCGTTGGATTTCTTCCTCAGGCCACATGAATTCGTTGGAATTAAGAAAGCAGGTATAATCCAGTTGCTTCTTCAGGTTTGCAATTATCTCCTCCTGAATTACACCCTGGTAAGTTTCTATGACAATCAATTTTTTCTTTCCGGCGAGTGCACCAATTTCTCTGTTAAGCCTTTTACAAACTGCTTCCCATCCATTTTCAACTTCACAACTACATGAATTAATTTCAACAACAGGATAATTGTTGAAATTTGAAGGATGGCTTAAATATCTTTTCTTCATTCTCTTTTCATTACTAAAAGCACTGGGACTGAAAACAATACATACAGATCTTCCTGTTCTATTCAATTCTCAACATAATCGTTCCCCAGGCAGAAAGCTGGATGTCTCCATCGAGTTCCTTTACTTTTTCTTCTGATAAATCACTGGACCAAATATGGCGCATGGATATTTTCCCGTATATGAGTTTTGTATTTACAGTAGTTGTTGATGAATTGAAAAGTGTTATCATCTTACCCAACCCGTTATCGCATGGTTTATAGGCGGTTACGATTACCTGAGGATTATCCGGGTAAACGCCGGAAACATCAGAACCATTTTCTGACCCTTGTTTGACTAGCAATGGCTGACTTAATTCGATGGCATATTTTGAATTTTCAGAAGCACTAAATTGCTCATGCGGCCAAAGTGCATACCGGAATATGATCAGACCTTCCTGATATGCTCTGTAATTGGTCCCCCAATGGTTGTTAATTGCCCAGGAGAACAAAGTTTGTGTAGGTTCGATCTGTTTTCTCCATACTTCCGGATTGGTTTGTGAGCCAAGCAAATTCGCGGTTATACCACCAACCTCAAAAAGTGGCGCATCCAGGGTTATCAGTGCCACACCTGTTTGCCCGTTCGAGACATCAGCCCAGCGACCTGCCGTCAGCCAATTCTTACATGCACTGGGGATCTGGTCTTTTTCGGCCTGGAATACACCATATGGGACATCCATTCTGACTATCCCATTTTCAACGTTAAAGGGAAATGCAAAGTTCACACTTTCTTTCCCACCCTTTTGTGCAAAAGTCCAGTCTCCTGGTTTACGGGATATCTCTGCCCGTTTTTTATCTAATATATTAGTTATCTCCACCTGCGACTGTCCAGCCAGCAGACGCACTTCCCGGGTTAGTTTATTGCAGGAGGGTGCATCTGACTCAATAATGAAAGAAGCAACCAAAGGACCTTTTTCTTTGATCTTAATCTGAACTTTACTTGTTCTTCCAATATCATTCATCTTTGCCGAGTCCAGGAATGCATAATCGTTCAGACCATAGCCGGAAGCTGAATTTACCAGATTTATGTCTTTGTGATCAGCAGATTTCAATTCAGAAATTGCCCCTGTCTTTGAGTCTATGCCAACGGAAACAATTCCGTTGCTGATAGTTGTTCCCCCGATCTTTAACTGGTCTTCACCAAATGCCTTCCCGGGTGAAATCTGATACTGCCTGCATGAATAAGGAGGCAGTGATTTTACCATTATGGCTAACTCTCCTGTTGAAAGTCTCTGTGATGGCACCCCCTTATTATTGGAACCAGTAACACGATCCCCGGGTTTGGAGAGAGAGGCCGGGATTAACATTACTTCTGATCGGGGCCATGAATTTGTATTATAAATTTCTATGGTTGAAGCAGATGGATTTTTATCTGTCTTTTTCAGGATAGTCTCGAGCAGGATTCGTGATCGCTTATCGGCATCCAAAGCATAGGATTGTTTGATGTTCCATTGTTCTCTGGTCATTTTGTTTTCAGGATCGGAAACACTGCACCAGGCACCCCATGTATGTTCAGAATACAACAATACTTTTTTCCAGGCTTCTTCAAAATCAGCAACCGGGTAATTAGCAGGATCTTTCATCGCCCATAATGATTCGGCTTGTGATAGCCTGTCGGAGCTGGCCCTGTTCATCGCCGTTTCAAGAGCTGAAGATCCTGCTCCATCCTCCCAATAAGGGGACCAATCTCCTTTGACCATTTGCAACTGACTGCCATATTTCCCTTCAAAAGCTTCAAAAGCTTCACTTGTGGAAGAAATAATGAATTTGGGCCAGGTGTATTTTGATTTCCAGTCTTTCACAAATTCGCAGATTTCAGAATCAGGTTCAGCATTATCACCGTGCCCGCTCCATCGAAGATGAGCAATATCGTACGGATAATGAGTACTATCCAACTGGTTTGCAAATTTTTCAACAAACTGTCCGCTCAATTTCTTTATCATATGTGAAAGCGCGTAACCTTTCAAAGGAATCCAGACCAGAACTTTCTCATTACCCGATGGTGAAACCCAATAAAATGGCTTATTTTCCCATTGAACGAGGATATCTCCAATGCGATCGAAATAGTTAGGTGCAGTAGAAAAATATTTAATTCCCGCCTGAGACATTGCCGTTACTGTTCCCCAGGTTTGTCCGGGTATATCGCTGGTCATTGCTGCATTGATGTTTACTTTACATTTCTTTGCCAGCTCCGTAGAAAATTTAAATAATCGGGAAAGTTCCTCTGGTCGGCATAGTCCGGTAAGTACATTCAGGTACATGCCATTTAAAGAGACTTCACCACGTGTCACGGCATCAAAAAAATCTTTTTTCTGTTCTTCATTCATCCGGTTCAGATATAAATCAGCAGCCCAACCAACTTCCACATTCCAGATAAAGCGGGCCCCCTCAGGATAATGGGAAGTTCTTTTGGCAATTTCCATCCCTTTTACCAGGTTTTGCACCTGTTTATCTTCAACAGCAGTTTGAATCTCTGTGTAGCCAATGTCTGTATGGGAATGTGGCAGGATATAACAAACCAGTTTTTTAACTGGCTGCAAGGTCACCTCTGTATTATAGGCAGTCGTTCCAGGGGCCTCAATCTTCACCTTAAGATTAGTTCGGGAGGAAACTGCCTTGACAGGAATTTCCAAACTGTTTTCTCCTTTCTTAAACCGAAGGCTGACCGGTTCGTTATCCTGTACATAAGCAATTGCCACGCATGAATCTCCTGATAATTTCGCCGTCACAAGTATAGGCTGAAATTCTGCTTTATCCTTTTCCAGGAGAAATGGCAATGCTCTTACTCCATTGATTTCCAGTCTGGACCCGGTCGGGTTCTGAGCCATCGCAAAAGATACCATCAGCCTCACTGCCAGAATAAAACTGATTACCCGGTAAGAATGTTGTTTCATGAATTTGTTGATTATTATTTATCCGGTAAGTTTTTGCTCTAATTTAGTATAAAACCGGCAGTTGCAAATGTTTTGAGATAAATTAGAACCTTGTTGCTTTTAATTTTTATTGGTCACCACTTTTTTCTCCTCACAAATCCTGGCGTCAGCTGGCGTAAAAAAGAAAACAGCAACAAGTCTACCTTGTAAGTGTTTGATTTTGAGGGCGGGGCCAGCAGGGCATGATCCTACTGCAAGCTTTTGGAGTGGCTGTTAGAACATCAGTGAGGCCTGGTTTCTACAAATGGGACGAATTTGGACCGAATTAAGTTTAATTATTAAATTAGCGATAGAAAAAATGATCTCAAGAATTTTTTATATGCGTTATCTCCTTCTCGTTTTACTGTTTTTAAAAGTTTCCATGCCCGGTATAGCAAGCCAAAATTGGAATATTATTCTTCATCCTTCCTTACAAAACGATGAGGCCATAAAAGTGGTGCTGGATGACATGAATAAAACCGGGGATGGATGTGATATCCATTTTACAATCGTCAATACAAATCACATTCCAAAAGGGAACACTATTTTGGTAGATGTTCCCGGCGGATCAGAGCTCATTCGGAAACTGACTGAAAAACTGCACACTGGCAAATTCCCGGCCCAAAAGGGGTTCCGTATAGCGACAGAAATTCGGAAAGATGGTCAGATAATGCTGGTTTCCGGTGGAGATGTCCTTGGGGCGGTTTATGGATTATACTGGATTTGGGATCGGATGCTCGT
>CAZDLO010000153.1:0-7009 GCA_964506325.1 uncultured Tangfeifania sp. | reverse complement strand
TTTATCTTTGGCATCAATACCGGCAGTAAACATCGGAACCAGTCCCAGCTTCGCCGTAAAACCGGTAAAAATAAAAAGGAAGGCCATCCTGAGCCAAATTGGGTTGAGTTCATCACTCCTGGCAAGCAGGTTGGAGAAGGAAAGATCGTCTGAACCCGTGTGCTGCAAGGAAAGGCTAAGGAAAAGTATTCCGATAAAAATGAAAGTAATGCTGATGGCACAAATAAATACGTATTTCCAGGTGCCTTCCAACGCCAGTTTGTTGCGGTGATGATAAATCAGAGCCGAAGCACTCAATGTTGTTATTTCAGTAAATATCCAGGTTACTGCTATATGATTGGAAAGATAGCCGGCACTGATAGCCATAATCAGCAGAATCATGGAAGCAAGGTAAAGCGATCTGGACCTGGGTGGCTCTGCGTGGGTTTCAATGTAGATGTAACTGTGGATCGCAGCCGGAATAGCAATAATGCATAATGTAACCAATAGAAGGATGCCCAGCGAATCAAAAGTGAAATACACAGATTCTGTTTGGCCAAAATGCATGCATGCATGGGTGGTGAATAATATCTGGAAAGCAAGGAAAGCTACCATGAGTGAATACACAAAAAGCTTGCTCCTGCTAAAGAAAAGGCTCACAACAAATGCAAAGGACCCTAATAAATAGACGATTACCATAAATTTTGGGTGTTTGTATTAATAATCTTTCAAATTACTGAGCTGGTCAACATCAACATCCTTGAAGACATCCCCTATCTTATTCATGAAAATGCCCAGAATAAGGACACTGGCAAATATGTCCAGCATGATTCCGAGGTTGACAAGTAAAGGCATTTCATTGCCTATTGCCAGGGAAAGCACAAAAACACCATTTTCGATGACCATATAGCCCATTACATGGGTTATGATCTTTCGTCTTGTGGCGATAAGATACAGGCCAAAAAACAAGGTCGAAAGCGCAACCACGAAGAAAATTTTATCGAGGTGATCATCCTTTATTGCATTGGCAATCAAAATATTGACGATGACAATAGCGGTGGTGATCACCAACGAAACAAAATTTGGCAGAAAGGGTTCTGCTTCCCTTGTAATATTGTTCCTTTTTAACAGGTACCCAAGAAACACTGGCACCGCCAGCGATTTGAAAATAATGGTTTCCAGGAGGATAAATGCCAGGTTGACAGTGCTGATCTCTCTCAGCTGTATGAAAACAACAAAAAAGAGCAGGACTCCCTGCAGGGCCAGAACATTGATGTAAGTCATCAGTCTGTTGGCAATAGACATGTAAAAAAGGGTGATGATGAAAACGATCAGAAGTACATGTATCATATTTTGTAATGCTTTACATGGTTAAATGAATTTTTGTAAGATCAGCAATACCCCAAAGAAGATCAACAGGCTCACCGAGGTGAGAACGACAATAAACTGGGGGTTATGACTCATCCTGAAACGGGCCATAAAGGACTCAATCAATCCGATCGACACAGCCACCATAAACTGTATGGCGAAGAAGGCCGGAATTGCATACTGAAATGGTACGATACCAATGAAGAGATTGACGATAAGTGCCCCATAAACCGCAAATTTTATATACCCGGCAGTCAGAATAAGTCCCAGGTCAAATCCGCTGTTATCCAGAATCATTACTTCATGTATCATGGTAAGTTCCAGGTGTGTTTTAGGATCATCAATGGGCATTCTGCTGCTCTCTATCATTGCTATCATAAGAAGGACAAAAGTTGCCAGGGCAGCCAGTGCATAGCTGATTTGTGATCCTATGTGCAGAAAAGCGAAAATCTCCTGGAAAGAGGTATGGCCGGAAAGTAACGCAAGGGAACCCATCAGGATAAAAAATGCCGGTTCGGCAAACATTGAATAAAGTGCCTCCCGGCTGGCACCCATGCCTTCAAAACTGCTGCCTGTGTCCATGGCCGCGATAATGCTGAAGAATTTGCCCAATGCCAGTACATAGGAGAAAAATATAAAGTCGCCGCTAAAACTCAAAACTCCCTGGGATTTGCCAAACGGTACCACCAGCATCGCCATCACGACAGTTGCAAAATAGATGGTTGGAGCTATTTGAAAAATGAAACTGGTTGTTTCGCTGTAAACCGATCCTTTGCGGTATAAACGGATGACATCCCGGATTGGCTGCAAAATACCGGGTCCTTTGCGGCCGGAAGCAATGCTTTTGGTCCGGACAACTATGCCGGTAAAAAACAGGGAGGCAATCAAAACCAATAATACACTCAGCATGACTACAATTGTTTTAATAATTCAATGAATGAACCAATATTCCTGAAAAAAAATGGAATGCTAAGTACGGTAAGAATGAAGATAATTCCGTACAAAATATAGAATTGAAGTTTTCCGTTATTTAAAAAGACGAAAAGGCCCATGAAATTTTTATTTAGCCTCAGAAGTGGATCAATCAGCCATTTTTCGACCTTGTCATAGGGAGTGGTATGGTATTTAACCTTGCCTGGGAAAATTCCATGAAGGACTTCCTCCTCCTTGTCCACAAGCAGGACGGGTGCAAAAAGCTTGCTGTAGGTCCTGACAAATGAACTTGCCGTATATTGTTGACGTGAGCTGGGAGCCACATAACCGCAACCCCAGGTAGGGCCTTTCCGGAGGGCGACCTGTCGGTTAATATACCTTCTGACAAAATATACGGCAGCAATAAGAAAGATCAGGATCCAGGATGCACGGCTAACTGACTGGAGTGTTCCCTGAATCTGCCCATTGGATGGCCCGGACAACAATTCCTGTGACCCGGTGAAAAGGCCTACCGGCAGAGAAAGAATGCGAATGAACATGTTCGGGAAAATTCCGATCAGGATCACAATGGAGGCGAGCAGGTAAGTCGGGATAAGCTGACCAATGGAGACCTCCCCGGTACCTCCATGAAAAGTGTGACGTTCTGTTCCGAGAAAGATGACACCAAATGCCTTGGTAAAACAAATGACAGCCAAGCCGCCTATGGCCGCAAGACCAATGGCAGAAAAAATTGCAGCCAGCATGGAAAACAAGGTCCCCCCGGATAACCAGTGATACAAACCAGTGTACAGGATGAATTCAGAAATAAATCCATTGAATGGAGGAATACCGCAAATGGCAAGTGACGCAATCAAAAACAGGACGGCAGTTTGTGGCATCTTTTTAATGAGCCCTCCGAGCTTCTCAATTTCCATCGTATGGACTGCCTGGTAAATATTTCCTGCCGTATAGAACAAAAGTGACTTAAAAAGAGCATGATTAAGTGTGTGAAGCAGCGCTCCGGCAAACCCCAGTGTCGCAAGCACCTGGTTACCTGTTCCGGTTCCGATGCATCCAATACCAATCCCTATGCCGATAATTCCAATATTTTCTATGCTGTGATAAGCCAGTAGTTTTTTCAGGTTGTGCTGTATTATGGCCAGCATCACACCGTACAGTCCGGTAAGAACAGATATGACAAGAATAATATACCCGGCCATTACATAATCGGTCCTGATAACCAGCAGCATACGAAGAAGTCCATACACTCCGATTTTAATTATTACACCTGACATCATCCCGGATATATGTGAGGGCGCAGCTGGATGTGCATAAGGCAACCAGGTATGGAATGGCACAAATCCGGCTTTTATGGCAAATGCTGCAAAGAAAAACAGGAATAGAATCAGGGATGCTGAACCTGGAATAGATGCACTGTAGGTGGTAATCGCCAGAAAATCAAAACTGCCTGTTTTGTTGATAACCCAAATAAACGCAAGAATCAGGAAGATAATCGAGAAATGTGCCTGTATAAGATAATTTATTCCTGCCCTGATGGTTAACTGTTTTTCATGTTCAAAAATGATCAGGACAAAGGAGGTTAAAGCAAGAATTTCCCAGGCAATCAAAAAAACAAAACTGTTCTGTATGCCGCAAATACTAATGATTGCTGCATGTTGAAACAGTATGGAGATGTAATGCATGGTAAGGTTGTTCTCCTGCTTGTGGTATGCTTTAAGGTAGAAATAACCATAAAAACAACCTGTCAGGAATACCAGGTTGATAATTAATATAAACCATCCTGATAAGGCATCAATCCTGATGGGGATCGCTCCCGTCGTATAGCTTCCAGGGAAGGTAAATATGGTTGGTTCACCCATCAGGCTAAGTATACCGGGATAGGATGAAATAGCCACATTGAACGTAAGGAGAATCAATGACACAATTCCCTTTGCCCTCACTCCCAAAAAGGGAATAAGCAGAACCCCGGTAAAGGGGATCAGCATGAAAATTGTAAAGAGCATCATGAAACTATATTGAATACCGAAAGTATGAAAACTGCAAGAATGAAAACAATCCCGTACAATACGTATGATTGAATCCGCCCATTTTGAATGAAACTGAAATAATTGGCGGAATACACCAAACTCTTTGTAATGGGCTGAATCAGGTTGTGTTCAAAAAAATCCTGGTAATGTGAAATGTATGATCGCTTTTCGGGGAATATCTCTCCCTGTTTCATCTCTTCAAAGAGTTTTCGCTCGATCAGCAGGGTGTTGAATATTTTACCCAATGGTTTGGAAAACGATTTGGCGGTGTATTGTTGCCTGGCACCAGGTGCAACATATCCGCATCCCCAGGTGACATTTGTGCTTACCAGCTGACCTCTCTGTACCCACCTTCTGATCAGCCATACTGTAAGTGCAACTGCCACCAGAAGGATTGAATACAGGCTTACAGTGGCTGTCGTTTTAACAAGGTTATTGACGATACTCACATCTGCCTGTAACGGATGGATGCAAGCCAGCATACCGGCAATTATTGTCATGTAAAATTTGGGGAACAGGGCAATGCTGAGCATCACCCCGATTATCACATATTGTGGTAAAAGCATCCTTAAGGAAACTTCCCTGGGTTGGACATGCAGTTTACTTCGAGGCTGACCGAGAAAAATGGTCCCGAATGACTTGGTGAATGTCAGGACGGATAAACCGCCGATTACGCTCAGACCCGCCAGCGACAGAATGAAAAGTATGATCTGATTAATTGTGCTGTTGTGGATTCCGGCAATCAAACCATTATAAATCATGAACTCAGAAATGAAACCATTAAATGGTGGTAGTCCTCCAATGGCAAGTGCGCCAATCAGGAAAATTACCGTTGTTCTGGGCATTGATTTTACAAGGCCACCCAGGTTTTCCATGTTTAGGGTATGTGTTTGCTGATAGACAGAACCTGCTGAATAGAAAAGCAATGACTTGAAAAGCGAATGATTCAATACATGAAGCAATGCACCTCCAAATCCCAGATAATACATAAGGGCCGAATCATTGCCAATCCCTGTCAGTCCGATCCCGATCCCTATTCCTATTATTCCTATATTCTCTATCGTGCAGTAAGCCAGCATCCGTTTAAAGTCCCTGTGTATGGAAGCGTTGAGAATTCCATACAAACCGGTCAGGACAGAAATAGAGAGGATAATTTCACCAATCAGTAAAAAATCACTTTTCAGAAAAGTAATCATCCTGAATATACCATAGATGCCAAGTTTCACAATTACTCCTGACATAATACCGGAAACATGTGCCGGTGCTGCCGGGTGGGCATGAGGCAACCAACTGTGAAACGGAATAAACCCGGCCTTGATACCGAATCCGGAGAACAACAACAGAAACATCCAGAGATTTCTGTTAGAGGAAAAAAAAGTGTTGAAAGAATCAAAACTGAAAGAGCCTGTTTGATAATACAACCATATAAATGCAATTGTCAGTAGAGTAACACCAATATGCATCTGAATGAAATAGTTAACTGCAGCTTTGAAGGTTTGAGGATTTTCATGATCAAACAAAACCAGTAGCATGGAAGTCAGTGACATGATTTCCCATACCACCAGAAAGGCGAGGGCATGCTGAACCATACAGACAAAAAGCATGGACAGGTGAAAAAATAGCAGCAGAATCCAGTGCAACCTGTTCCTTGCAGCGCTTGTTTTATAGCTTTTCAGGTAACCTGATCCATAAACCAATCCTGTCAGAACCGTAAAATTTATGATAAGCAGAAACCATGCGGAAAGTCCGTCAATTATTACAGGGATATCGCCTGCAAAACTGCCAAACTGGAGGGTCAGTATTATGGTTTGATCCGTGAGTGCACTGACAGCCAGCAAACTTGTTGCTATCGCAGTGTACATGACAGAAAACAATGTGATCAAATATCCAAATCTTTCCGGTAACGTCAGGATGAAAATAAATGCCAACAGGCTAAACAGAATTGCTCCGTTCAGAATTAACGAGTTACCTAAAATTTCCACATGGTTGGATTGATGGTTAATACTTGCAAAGTAATAGTAATATATAAGATTATTCAAAGTTATGAGTTGGTTTATTCAAAAAATGTCACAGAAAACAGGGAAATGGTTCTGGGAGACCTTCCAGAAATATTTTTTCAGCACTCGGTGGAAATACGGCTTTCCAGGCAGTGTAAGTTTATGTCAGAGAAAAACTGCTGTAAAACATATTAGAAAGACAGAATGTTAAGCATCTAATAATTAGAATTATACAAATTTCGACCGGACAATAATTAACATTTACTTACGGATACTTCCATTATCTTAACATTTTTTAATAAAAATATTTACTTTAGTCGGAGAATTGAAATGAAGCATTGTTGTTATTGGCTTTTACTAAAACTAAGTTTTTAATCTATCTAAACTATCGAAAGAGCGGGTTTTCTAAGCCCGCTCTTTTTGTTTGCATTTTTTCAAACCGCCATTTACTGTATTCTTTTGTCTGGGTAGGCCTGGCGGCCCTCGTATATTTTGTTCCCTGATGAAAGTCAAAAATTATGCCTCAGCGGATTAATCAGAAAAAATGCTGCAGGCTATTGGTTTAAAGAGAAAAGATGCCTATTTTTGCGCCACTCAAAATACGAGTATTAATTGTTGAATGTAAATTTTAAATGTATGTTGAACCAGTACGAAACCGTTTTCATTACTACTCCCGTTTTGTCTGATACTCAGATGAAGGAAGCG
>CAZDLO010000152.1:0-7086 GCA_964506325.1 uncultured Tangfeifania sp. | reverse complement strand
ATGAGTTATGAATTATGAGTTAGTGCTGCTGCATTCATAATTCATAACTCATCACTCATAACTTCTTCAAATAATAAGCTTGTATCCCTTGCCGTGGATATTGATTATCTCAAGTCCCTCCTCATCTTTAAGGTGCTTTCTTAACTTGGTGATATATACATCCATGCTTCTGGCATTGAAGTAATTATCGTCCACCCATATGGTTTTGAGTGCATAGTTGCGTTCAAGTACTTTGTTGGCATTTACACACAACAGACGGAGCAATTCCGATTCCTTCGTTGTCAGTTTGGTGCTATCCGTAGCATCAGACAGGGTTTGCTTCCTGGCATCAAAAGTGAAACGACCCAGTTTGAAAATAGTTTGTGTATTGTCTGCTTCACCCATTGTCCTTCTCAGTATTGCTTCGATACGGAATATCAGCTCTTCCATGCTGAAAGGCTTGGTCATGTAATCGTCTGCACCGATGCGGAATCCTTCGATGACATCCTCCTTCATATTTTTGGCAGTCAGAAAGATGATAGGTATTTCACTGTTAATCATACGAACATCTTTGGCCAATGCAAATCCATCCTTTTTAGGCATCATCACATCGAAAATGCAGAGATCGTACTGATTTTTCTGGAATCCTTTGAATGCGGCCTCTCCATCCGGATAAAGGTCTGTATCGTAGCCCTTGGCAATCAAATACTCTCTGAGTAAGGACCCCAGGTTCTCGTCGTCTTCGCTCAAGATAATTCTCATCTTCTTTTCCATAGTATTATTCTAAATTGATAACAGGGAAATAAAGCCTGAATTTCGTTCCTTTCCCCAATGTACTCTCTACTTTTATTTTTCCATGGTGCTCGTCTACTATGCGTTTGACATAGAAGAGCCCAAGTCCGAAACCTTTTACGTTGTGCACGTTTCCGGTTGGAATGCGGTAAAAACGTTCAAATATCTGGGTGAGGTTTTCCTTGGAAATCCCGATCCCATTGTCTTTTATCTGAACTATCACCCAGTTGCTCCTGTTTTCTGTTGAAACCTCAATCTTTGGATTTTCTTTGCTGTATTTTTCGGCGTTGTCTAAGAGGTTGTAAATAAGATTTGTTATATGAATTTCATCTCCGCGGATCATCGGATTCTCTGCTGAAAGCACAGTTTCAAGGGTTCCGTTTGTAGTTGTTACCCGAATCTCAAAATTGGAGGCTGCCTGCGAAACCACCTGGTTCAAATCAATGGCAGTAAATTTCAGCTTTAATTTGCCTTCATTGAAGACAGCCATCTGAAGCACTTTCTCCACCTGGTTGCTCAGCCTCTTGCTTTCATCCAGGATAACGCCGGAGATATGATCTATGGTTGATGGGGAATGGACCAGCGAATTATCCTTGAGCATCTGGGAAGCCAGTGAGATGGTTGAAATGGGCGTCTTAAGCTCATGCGTCATGTTGTTGATAAAATCGTTCTTTATCTGGGACAATTTCTTCTGGCGCAGGATTATCTGAAGCGTAAATACGAAGATGCCAATGATAATGAAGGTTAACAGCAGTGACGGCAGCACAAAATCGGTACTTGCCTTGATCTGTTCTGCATGCTGTTCCGGAAAATATACGGTAAGGAAATGGGGTTTCGACGAATTCTGGTCATAAAATAGCGGGGTCTTGTATTCACGGGTTCCTTTTGAAGGACGGTAATCCTTGTCGCCCAGGGCCATTTCTGTTTTCCCGTTGATGGTGGTCTTGATGCAGTATTTATAAGTCAGAAGAATGTCTTTGTCCTTTAACTCCGTATCCAGGGCATATTTAAGGTACTCCGGAGATACTCTCTCGGCAATTTTCATTTCAGCCCTTGCCAGCAGGTAGTCCTGGTAACGCAATGCCTGCGATTGTTTTTCACTCAGCCGGTTGTAGGAACTTTGCATGCTGGGAATACTGAAAGTCGACTGGGACCTGTTGATTTCAAATGTTCCCTTTCCACTTTTAAAGGTGTTCTTGTTCCAGGAGACAGTTAGTTCCCCGGAGCGCCCCAGTTTTACAAGTGATTCTGACGGGTCGGAATTGGGGTAAAGATTGAGGCCCATAGAGGGCTTGATATCCTGGATGTAATAGGATTCGTCGAGTTGATAAAAAAGCTGGATTTCTTCGAAGTCGAGCATGTCCCGGACATCGCTGAGTGCCCGGTTGACCAGGAAGTTAAAGTCTTTTTCCTGGAGTTTCGCAGTCTTGTTGATGGTGATCAGCTGTACCCATACCATTGCAGCAACTGCTATAGCCATCACAACAGCGAGAATGTTGATCATTTTTTTGCTCATACGGCAAATATAAAGCTAATAATTCTTCGGGCCGGAGATCGTTAACAATATTTAACAGCCAATGAAGGAGTTAGGGGCAGAGAGAGGAGCTATTAGAGAAGAGAGATGAGACATGAGCAGGTAGAATGGAGAACGGTAAACGGAAGAGTCAGTCGTTGTCTGCCAGGAGGGACTGTTCATTTAATTTTTCCAGGGCATGCCGGGCTGCATTTTGCTGTGCCTCTTTCTTGGAAAAGCCTCCGCCTGTGCCCTTCACCTTTCCATCAACAGTCGCATTTGAGACAAAGGGCATTTTTTCAGATCCGGAATCAGGATTGTTGACGGTGTTGAATTCAACTTCCTGTTTGGTTTTCTGTCCCCATTCAATGAGCTGACTCTTGAAGTTGGTGTCTAGTTTTTCCATCTCACGGATATCGACATGCTGGTTGAATATCTTCCTGATAACAAATCTCCTGGCTACAGCATAGCCACAGTCCAGGTAAATTGCGCCGATAAACGCTTCCAGCAGGTCACCATACAGGTGGCTCGAATCACTGATGGAGCTTGCATTGGAGTTAACATAGCGGTTAAGTCCCATTTTGAAGGCAAGCTGGGTCAAAAAGCTGCGGTTCACCACCCTTGATCTCATCTGGGTAAGAAAACCTTCATCCTTGAATGGAAAGCGGTTGTAAAGGTATTCGGCTACAATGGTGCTGAGTACCGCATCCCCGAGATATTCAAGCCGCTCATTGTTGACGGTGTTCCCCATTTTATCCACGTAAGAGGCCGATTTGTGGATGAAGGCAATGTCGTACAGTTTGAATTTCAGCGGACTACGGCCGGTAAGGGACTTTATAAACGAATAAAACTCTTTTCTTGGGGAAGAAAAGAGCTTTATCTGATATCTCAAATTTCGGATCACTTACTGGATATGTTTTTTGAAGATAACGGTACCGTTGTGACCGCCAAAACCGAATGTATTACTTAACGCGTAGTTGATGTTGCGGTGTTTCGCAACATTGAATGTAAAATCAATATTCGGATCAACTTCCGGGTCAAGGTTAAACTGGTTGATGGTCGGGGGAACGATGCTGTATTTCATGGCCAGGATACATGCAATGGCTTCCACCGCACCGGCAGCTCCGAGGAGGTGTCCTGTCATGGATTTGGTTGCACTGATGCTGACTTTGTAAACGTGATCTCCAAAGACCTTTTTGATCGCCTTGGGTTCGGCGATATCGCCTAATCCTGTTGAAGTACCGTGTACATTGATGTAATCGATATCCTCAGGCTTTAACCCTGCGTCTTCCAGTGCACGCTTCATCACCAGCGATGCGCCTCCGCCTTCAGGATCCGGAGCAGTCATGTGGTATGCATCGGTAGACATACCTCCGCCCACCAATTCGGCCCAAATAGTAGCTCCCCTGGCAATGGCATGCTCATATTCTTCCAGAATCAAAGCAGCAGCACCTTCACCCATCACAAATCCATCCCTGTCCTTGTCAAATGGACGGGAAGCAGTTTTGGGATCATCGTTGCGGGTTGAAAGGGCATGCATGGCATTAAACCCCCCGACGCCGGCCTGCGTAATCGCAGCCTCGGAACCTCCGGCTACAAATATATTGGCTTTACCCAAACGAATATAGGTTGCGGCATCAATCATGGCATGAGTAGCTGACGCACAGGCAGTTACGGTAGTGATGGTTGGCCCTCTGAATCCATACTGCATGGCAATGTTTCCACTGGCCATGTTGGCGATCATCTTGGGAATGAAAAATGGAGAAAATCTGGGATTATCAGGGTTGCTATTGAATTCGGTAACTGACTGATAAAAGGTGTCAAGTCCGCCAATTCCCGCGCCCCAGATCACACCTACCTCATCCTTGTCGATGGCCGACAGGTCAAGTCCTGAATTTACTATGGCCTGCGCCGCAGCAATATAGGCGTATTGTGCATACATGTCATGCTTTTGCACTTCTTTCCTGTTCAGGTACTCGTTAGGGTCGAAATCTTTTATCTCGCACGCAAACTTTGTTTTGTACTTGGAGGCATCAAAACGAGTAATGGGGCCCGCACCGCTGACCCCATTCCTTAGGCCTTCCCAATATTCTTCAACATTTTTGCCAAGCGGGTTGATTGTGCCAAGACCGGTAACAACAACTCGTTTTAATTCCATATTGATTTTTAAGACCTTACTGTTTTTTTACTTTACGTTCTCAGTGATATAATTGATAGCGTCACCGACTGTTCCAATTTTTTCTGCTTGATCATCAGGGATGGCAATGCCAAATTCTTTTTCGAATTCCATAATCAATTCTACAGTGTCCAAAGAATCTGCGCCCAAATCATTTGTGAAAGACGCTTCTGTAGTTACTTCACTCTCATCAACACCAAGTTTATCAACAATGATTGCTTTGACCTTAGCCGTAATGTCAGACATAATTTTTTAATTTTACGTTGTTACTATTGTTAAATTAGCTCACTGAATTTTTCAGTGTCTGCAAAGAAACAAAGAAACAAAATTATCTTCCAAATATTTGTCAAAGAATGTAGCCTTTTTGGCATCAAATTAATTGCATTCAAGCTAAAGTGGAATAATAGGTTCGAAAATTCAAATAATGAACCGGTGTAAATAATTGATGATGAAGAATATAGCCATACTTGCTTCGGGATCAGGGTCAAATGCAGAGAATATTATCCAATATTTTAGCCAACATTCCTTCATCAGGATCGATTCTGTCTGGACCAATAATCCGGGAGCCTACGTACTGGAAAGAGCTGAGCGTCTGAAGATAGAAGCCCGGATCTTTGGCAAAACTGACCTGGTGTCTACGGATAATTTGCTGAATGAATTTAGAACCCGTGAGATTGATCTGATAGTACTGGCCGGCTTTCTGCTTCTTTTGCCCCAGAAATTTGTGAGGGAGTTCAGGGTAGTAAATATCCATCCCGCACTGCTTCCTGCCTACGGGGGCAAGGGTATGTACGGAAATTTTGTCCACCAGGCTGTTATTGCCAACGGAGAAAAAGAATCCGGGATTACCATACACCTGGTGGATGAGGTGTATGATCACGGTGAAGTTTTATTCCAGGCCAGGTGTTCTGTTGATCCGAAAGACAATCCTGAAATGCTTGCCGCAAAGATTCATCAGCTTGAGATGGCTCATTTCCCCCGCGTCATAGAAGAGCTGCTGACAAAAAACGGCTGAAAATTTCTGAACCCGGAATTTTTGCCTTAACTTTATTTTAAGCGTAACAGAACAAAATTGACGGAAATGATCTATCCTCCCTTCCTGCAGCCAGGCGACAAAATAGCCATGGTGTCCGTAGCCGGAAATATTTCCCGTGAGACTGTGGGGAAAGCCGCAGAATTGCTGAAAGAGGAGGGTTTTGTCGTCGAAACAGGCGCTCACGCCTTCGATGTGTTGAACATGTATGCCGGAACCGACCCTGATCGGGCAGATGATATGCAGAAGGCCCTTGATGATCCTGGTGTCCGGGCCATACTCTTTACCCGTGGCGGGTACGGATCCCTGCGCACTTTTATGCTTCTCGACTGGACCGGTTTTCACCGGCAGCCGAAATGGCTGATCGGTTTCAGCGACATCACCGTTTTTCATTCCTACCTGTCCAAGGAAGGAATTGCTTCGGTTCATGGGGTGATGACCTCCTACTTTTTTGAGCATGAAATGCGGACAAGCAGCCTCGACAAGACCCTGGAGTTGCTGAGGGGGACCCCGCAGGAATATCGCCTTGCACCGCACCCTCTGAATATCCACGGCACCTGCAGCGGCGAACTGGCCGGTGGAAACCTCTCCATTCTATACAGTTTAAGAGGGACTGCCCTCGACCTCTCACTCGATGGCAAAGTGCTCTTTATTGAGGATATACAGGAATTTGACTACCATATCGACCGGATGATGATGAACCTGAAGTTCGGAGGTGTGTTGGCAAAACTCTCCGGGATAATCGTTGGCTACTTTACAGAGACAAAATCCGGTTCGATCCCTTACGGCATGGAAGCCTATGAGATTATTCGGGAAGTTGTTTCCGGTTACGGATACCCTGTAATCTTCGGTTTCCCGGCAGGGCATGAACTTCCCGACTACCCGTTGCTCATGGGGGGCCATGTTCAGATGGAAGTGTCAGGTGATCAGGTGCTTGTAAAACAATCATTCCCGTGTGAATAAAATGGGCGAGGATCAGTTTAACAACTCTCCGGAAAATAATCTTGGCAAAAAAGGCGAAATTATCGCCCGTGATTTCCTGCTGCTGAACGGATACAGAATTTTGAATACCAACTGGCACCATGGTCACAAGGAGATTGACATAATTGCCCTCCTGGGCAGGGAGATCGTTGTCGTTGAAGTAAAAACCAGGGAGGAAAACTATGCAGTCGAACCCTGGGAGGCAGTTACGGTATCCAAGATAAGAAACCTGGTGGAAGCGGCTGAAGAGTGGCTGAAAATTAACAAGACAGATCTGGAAACCAGGTTTGATGTCATCTCAATCGTCATGCTCAAGGACGGAAGCCATTGCCTGGAACACTTCGAAGGTGCCTTCCTGCCTCCTGTCAACTGAATGAATCAACCTGACCTTCGCCCGGGATTTCGGAAAATGCGGTTGTCATTTGATTGGATTTCCTTATTTTAGAATAATTTTTGGTGCCGGGTCAAACTCAAATGTTATTGAAATGAATGTCGAAGAGGTGAGATCGGTTTGTATCGCAAGGAAGGGAATTACCGAGGGATTTCCATTTGATGATACAACCCTGGTGGTTAAAGTAGGAGGAAAGATTTTTGCCCTGATCAATCTTGACA
>CAZDLO010000151.1:0-7161 GCA_964506325.1 uncultured Tangfeifania sp. | reverse complement strand
CCCACCGGGATTCGAACCCAGATCAAAGGAACCGGAATCCTCCATTCTATCCATTAAACTATGGGGCCATTTTCGAGCTGCAAATGTAGCAATAATCTTTTGATGGCGTTCGCCGACCTTGAATGAATTGAGAAGGTTTCATGCAAAATATTTCCCTTATGGAAACGAGGGTTTTATTGAACGAAAAAAATAAATTTGTCGGAAGGTATTGGCAGGAGTAAAAATATTGGCAATTATGAATTTTGCAATTATTGACGTTGAAACAACAGGTACTTCCCCTTTCAATGGGAAGATTACTGAGATTGCCATTTATATCTTCGATGGAGCTAACATTGTCGATTCCTTTATTTCACTGGTAAATCCGGAATGCAGCATTCCTTATAATATTACCAGGTTAACCGGCATAACAAATGAAATGGTCGAAACCGCTCCCAAATTTTATGAAATAGCTAAAAAAATTGTTGAAATCACTGCCAACGCAACATTTGTTGCCCACAATGTTTCATTTGATTACTCCTTTGTTAGGGAGGAATTTAAAAGGCTTGGTTATGACTATAAGCGAAAAACCTTGTGCACGGTAAGCCTCAGCAGAAAGCTGATTCCGGGACTTCCCTCCTATTCTCTCGGAAATATCTGCCATGATTTGAACATAACCATCGAGGGAAGGCACCGGGCGGGAGGTGATGCCTTCGCTACGGTGAAACTCTTCGAATTGATAATGAAACAGAATGAAACTGCTGACCAGGATTTGTTCACATCGAGGAGGGGCAATCTTACAGAGAACACAATTGCATCCATTCCGGGAAGTTGCGGTGTTTATTATCTGTATGACTCCAAAGATGAGCTTATCTACATTGGAAAAAGCAACAATATACACCAACGGATTATCTCCCATTTAAATAACCGGCTCACAAAAAAGGCAATGGAAATGAGTGATAGAATTGCTTCTTTAAGTCATGAGGTGACTGGAAGTGAACTGGTTGCACTGCTTTTGGAATCTGAAGAGATCAAGAAAAACCTACCCCGCTACAACAGGTCGCTGCGACGGCCTGCCAACAATTACGGGATATTTTCATTTGAAGACGACCATGGATACCTTCATCTTCAGGTAAAGAAAATTGAGGAAGAGGACCTTCCGCTTACTGCATTTAATTTTCACCAGGAAGCCCTGGATTTTCTTCATGTACGGGCCGAAAAATATGGCTTGTGTAAAAAATTATGTCATCTGGACGATCGTCAAAACGGTTGTTTCAATTCCGGGTTTGGAGTTTGCCTTGGGGCCTGTGAGGGAAAGGAAGAACCCTCATCCTATAATATTCGCGTTCAGGAGGTCATTAAGCCATGGTTGTTTCATTCCGAAAATTTTTTCCTTCTCGAGAAAGGAAGAAATAAGGATGAAATGGCAGTTGTCAAGGTTGCCATGGGTAAATACATTGGGTATGGCTTTATTACCATTGACTCTGTACACACAGATTATGAGATATTGAATGATTGTATCAGAAAGCATAAAGACAATTGGGATGCAAGGAATATCATCCGGAATTACCTGAAAAAGTACCACAGGCAGGTAAAAATTGTAGAATTTTAGCCTGCAGAAGCTAATCCCTCCCTGTATCTTTTTAAAGCTCTGTCTCTTGCAAAGGAGTGATCAATGATCCTGTCGGGATAATCTTTTGTACCGTACTCAGGAACCCATTTTTTGATGTAGATAAAATCCGGATCAAATCTTTGCGCCTGTAACTCCGGATTGAATATCCTGAAATACGGAACTGCATCACAACCGGAACTTGCGGCCCACTGCCAACCTCCGTTGTTCGAGGCCAGGTCATAATCATTCAGTTTACCGGCAAAGTAAGTCTCCCCCCATCTCCAGTCAACAAGAAGATGCTTACACAGAAAACTTGCTGTAACCATTCTGACCCTGTTGTGCATGAAACCTGTCTGGTTAAGTTCCCTCATACCGGCATCTACAAGCGGGTAACCGGTCAGTCCATCGCACCAGCGCTGGAACATATCCTGGTCATTTTCCCATTGAATATAATCGTAGGCTGGCTTGAAAGCCCTGTTGGTGACCTGTGGATAAAACCACAGTATCTGGCTGTAAAAATTTCTCCAGATTAGTTCTGAAAGAAAAGTGAGTGAGTGCAACATGGCGTATGCTGTGATTTTCCGAATGCTGACAGTGCCAAATCTAAGATGGATACTCAGCCTTGAAGTGCCGTTTATGGCCGGATAATCCCTGTTTTTTTCATAATTCTCCAGCAAGCTTTTCGGAAGCGATTTGAGTGGAAAATCGATGTCAACCTTTGAAAACCCTAGAGATTCAAGGGATGGCATTTTAAAGGGTTTTATACGCATGAAATTATGAAAATAGAGAGAAGTTTTAAATGGCCGGACTATATCATTGTTAAGTTTATCAAGAAACCTGTTCTTATAGGGGGTAAATACGGTATAGGGTTTACCGTCATTTTTGACCAATTCATTTTTTTCAAACAAAATATGGTCTTTGTAAGTTAAAAACTCAATGTTCCAGGTTTTAAGAAAGCGTTCAATATCAGCATCCCTACGGATGTTGAAAGGTTCATAATCCCTATTGCAATAGACGCTGCAAATGTGGTATTTTTCAATTAATCCTTTAAATACATCAATTGGCTGACCATGAGCAACATAAAGAGATGATCCGAATTTTTCAAGTTCAATTTTTATTTGTTGAAGGGTCTCATAAACAAAATTGATCCTGTAATCGAACCCAATGGTCTTTTGGGCGAGAATTTCCGGATTTCCTATATAAACCGGCAGCACGTTTTCGCGCGTTTTAAGGGCATGAAACAAGGCAGTATTGTCATCCAGCCTAAGATCCCGTCTCATCCAGAATATATTAACAACTGGTTTTTCCTTTATGGAGGTCATCCGAAAAAAAGATAATTTAAGCTGGTAATATAAGAAAAAACAAAACTAACCCTACCTTTGTTCCTCCAAAAAAATAAGCTCAACACTAATTTGATCATTATGAATAAACGAGGTTTTGCCAGTGACAACAATTCAGGTATCCACCCGGATATTCTGAGAGCCATTGAAGCGTCAAACGTTGGCCATGCGGTCGGATATGGTGAAGATGAATATACTGAAAAAGCCAGGATGCTTTTCAGAAAAGAATTTGGTGAAACTACTGAAATCTTCTTTACACTTACCGGTACCGGGGCGAATATTCTTTCCATACAATCGGCTTGTCAATCATTTCATTCCATATTGTGTGCAGAAACTGCCCATATTCATACGGATGAATGCGGTTCTCCGGAAAAATTCACAGGTAGCAAGCTGATACCCATTCCATCCGTTAATGGAAAAGTGTCGCCATCAGAACTTAAGAAAAAACTGCATGGGTTTAATACCGAACACCACTCTCAGCCAGGGCTGCTCAGTATTTCACAGGTCACGGAAATGGGCACTGTATATACTACTGATGAAATCAAGGAGCTAGCTGATATGGTACATCAGCATGGTATTTTCTTACATATGGATGGTGCCAGGATATCTAATGCTGCCGTTTCCCTTGGGATGAATTTCCGGGAATTTACTGTGGATGCCGGCGTTGACATTCTCTCTTTCGGAGGTACCAAAAACGGGCTGATGCTTGGAGAAGCAGTTTTGATTTTTCAGACCCGACTGGCTCTCCATACTAAATATTACCGAAAGCAGGCGGCACAGCTCTTCTCTAAGATGAGGTTCGTCTCTGCCCAGTTCATTCCTTACCTCCAGGATGAAATCTGGAAGATCAATGCCACACATTCAAATAAGATGGCAAGATTGCTTGCAGGCATGGTTTCAGAGTTTAAAGAAATAAAAATCACCCAGAAAGTCGAAGCCAACGGGATTTTCGCGATCCTTCCCCGTGAAATTATCCCATTGATCAGGCAGGAGTATTTCTTTTACGACTGGGATGAATCCAAAGGTGAAGTAAGGTGGATGACCTCCTTCGATACTACCGAGGAAGACATAACCAATCTCGTTGCACTTCTCAGGTTACATTTGACCTAAAAACATGATAAGCTGCTTTTTTGTTGTACTTTTGCATTCAAATGGTAAAAATTACAATGTATGATTAGTCGAAGGATCATCCGAACGAAAGTTTTACAAATACTCTATGCCCATGTTTCATCGGCAGATAAAACAATAAGTTCTTCGGAGAAGGAATTGCATTTCAGCATTCAAAAAACATATGATCTCTACCACCTTCTGCTAGTGCTCCCTGTTGAGCTTTGTGATTATGCAGAAAAAATGATGGAAATCAGGAAGCAGAAGAATTTCCCTACAAAGGATGAATTGAATCCAAATATGCGTTTTGTTTCAAACCGACTGGTAGGCAAACTAAAGAACAACAATGACTTAACTGCATATATTAAAAAAAATAAGGTCAACTGGGCAAACAGTCAGGAGATGGTAAAGAGAATCTATCAATCCATGACCGAATCGGAAGTCTATAAGAACTATCTTTTGTCTGTTGAAGATGATTTTCAGGTTGACAGAAGGTTTATTGAAGATTTTTTTGCGGAGGTTTTGCTCAAAAATGAATTTGTTTTCAATGAATTTGAGGAACAAAGCATTTATTGGAACGATGATCTTGACTTCGTGGTTTCCATGGTGATAAAAACTTTAAAGAAGTTCAGGGAGGACAGCATTGTTAACGATCACTTGTCATCACTTTACAAGGACGATGAAGATGAAGAATTTACAGTAGAACTTTTCAGAAAAACACTTTCCAAAAGTGAGGAGAACCGCAAAACAATTGAAGCATATACCAAAAACTGGGATGTTGAAAGGGTGGCAACAATGGATATCCTGATAATGGAACTGGCGCTTACCGAGCTGACTGAATTTCCATCAGTTCCAATAAAGGTAAGTTTGAATGAATATATTGAACTTGCCAAATACTATAGTACCCAAAGAAGCAGTATTTTCATCAACGGAGTATTGGACAGAATAACCAGAGACTTCAAAGAGCAACAAAAAATCGTCAAAACCGGCAGAGGCCTAATAGAAGGCTGATATGTTCTGAGTCAGGTACAAAGATCATTTACCAAGTGTTTTATACAAATATGGGTTATAAATACCTTGTCCTATTTTTCCTGCTGAACATTACCTTTATCCAGGCTTGCCACAATAAGCAGCCAGCCAATTCCAAACCATCGGCATTAGCAGGTTCCGAGAAAAAAAAGAATGTAGCCAGAATTGAATTTACCGAAGAAATTCATAATTTTGGGACATTGAAACAGGGAGAAGTTGTATCCTTTTCCTTTAAATTCAAGAATACCGGGAATGGACCCCTTAGGCTTACGAAGGTTGACCCTACCTGCAGTTGTCTTTCCGTCAGGTACCAAAAGGAAGATGTTGACGTTTCAGGTTCTTCATTTATTGAAGTAATATTTAATTCAGAAGGAGAATGGGGAAATCAGATCAAGTCGGTTGATATTGAGACCTCGACAGGACAGGTTAAAACTTTAACTATCGCGGCTTTTGTTGAAAACAAGAATATTAATATTGATTTAAATAACTAAAAATGAGTACACTAAATTTTATTATCGCCCAGCAACAACCTCAGCAAAGCATGTTGGGAATGTTTTTACCCTTGGTTTTGATTATTGTTGTGTTTTATTTTTTCATGATTCGTCCACAGATGAAACGTCAGAAAGAGACACAAAAATTCAGGGATGCTCTCCAGAAAGGAGATAAAGTTGTTACCTCCGGTGGTATCTACGGAAGAATCGAAGAGATAAAAGAACAGATTGTCATTCTTGAAGTTGCACCAAGCCTCAAATTAAAAGTTGACAAGAGCGTTTTATTGAAAGACATGTCGGATGCACCGGTAGCAAAATAAAAAAATGGCCGGGCAACCGGCCATTTTTATTTTTTCAATGGCGTATTTTCTTTTTTATGAAGCAGATCTGGGTAAAAAGTTTTTTCCTCTATGTGAAACGCAAAGTCCGCAACTTTAGCTATCACAAGGCAATAGTATTCCTGGTCTGCCTTATACTTTCCTCATTCCTTTGGTTATTAAGCAGCCTGGAAAAACGTTATACCAGCAGAATAAGTGTTCCTGTTAAATACATCGATTTCCCCAAAGACAGGCAACTCTCAGGAATTCTCCCCCAAAAATTTGATTTAATGGTAGATGCCTATGGCTATACCCTACTCAGTTATAAACTCAGACTTGCCTTTTCTCCCATTCAGATTTCTGTGAGTGAACTTGTCGACAACGCCCTCGAAAGGAGAATTAAATACAGGTATTCTGTATCAACCGTTGCACATAAGGAGGAGATAGAAAAGCAAATAAGCAATGAGATAAAAATTATTTCAATCAAGCCTGATTCGCTGGTGTTTAATTTCAATAAGATAATTTCAAAAAAAATTCAGGTGAAACCTGACCTTAAACTCAATTTTGAAAATGAATATTATCTTGAGAACAAACCATTTACAAGACCTGATTCGATTATTCTAAGCGGTCCGAAAAACATTCTGGATACGCTTAGATTTGTTTCAACGATCTATCGTAATTATACCGGATTATCACACTCAGTGGAAGAGACAATAGCAATTCAACCTATTCCTGGTATTAAATCGGAAATAAAGGAGATTAAGCTGACCATTCCGGTTGAACAAAACACCGAAGTGACTTTTGAAGTACCCATTACCGTCCTCAATAAACCTGAGGGTATTATTTTTAAAACGTTCCCAGGTAAAGTCAAGGTCACCTGCCGTATTGGTCTGAGCAAGTATAAGAAGCTAGATTACAACTCTTTCCGTGCCTCCATTAATTATGAAAAGATATCTTCCAACAATGCACAGCTTCCGGTGACGTTTGAAAGCCTGGCCAAAGTTGAAATGTCAGCTAATTATTCTCCCAAAGAGGTCGAATTTATCCTGGAACACGAAAAATAGCAAACCATGTTAACAGTAGGTATAACAGGTGGTATCGGCAGTGGAAAATCAACAGTTTGTAAGGTATTCAGGGTTCTTGGAGTTCCTGTTTTTCAGGCCGATACCGTGGCAAGGAATCTTCAGAATGAGGATCCTCTGATTCAAGGAGGATTAACTGATATCTTCGGACCGGATATTTACGACAGCTGCGGTAATCTTAACAGGAAGAAAATTGCTGAAATCATT
>CAZDLO010000150.1:0-7276 GCA_964506325.1 uncultured Tangfeifania sp. | reverse complement strand
CAAACCAATGAAAATGCAATACCTTCTTTTATTCGCCCTCTGTCTGAATCTTATGACAGTATCACAAGTGAATGGGCAACAAAAATTTGCCGCTCCATTGCAGGAAGGGATGTTCCAACTGAACGAAATCGACCTGCATGTCCATGCCGGCAAAGAAAGACCAATGCCACTGAACGAATGGGTTGATTTCCTGGTCCGCGACGGAAGAAAAGTAATGCTCCTGCTCGACCATCTGGAGTTGTACCGAATGGAGGAAAAGCAGAAGAATGAGTGGCTTTCAAAGAACAACCTGAAAGATTGGTACCCGGATCCTGCCACCGGTAAATATCAGCTAATGAAGGATCTTTCAAACCTCTCCGCTTCCCGGAAAGATGTCCTTATTTTCAGGGGATGGGAGATCTGGGAAGGAGAATTGGATGGGGGACTGGAAAAGCAACCAATGAAAGGGGCTGAGGTGATTGGCTGGCACTTCTCAAAAGCTGCATGGAATGGCAAACCGCCAATGGGCAAAGAATTAATATCCAGGGTAAAACAAGTGATAGAGGTACAAAAAGAGTTTCAAGTTCCTATGATCCTGTTTCATCCTTTTTCGGGACATTACAATGCGGTGAAAGAGGCTGCACTCCAATCGGGCCGTCAGGTCACTTCCATTAAAAAAGAGGAATACCGCTATTTCACATCCGATGAGCAGCAAGAGCTCATCGGACTGCTGAAAGGAAGCTCCATCTATATGGAAATTGAGATGGGTTGGCTTAATTTGTCGGAAGACCCGATTGTAAAAGAGGCATTTGCAGAAGATATCAGACCTTTGGTTGATGCCGGATTAAAATTTACCGTCTCAACAGACGCCCACAACCAACGACATATGAGCAAGCCCTATCAACCAGAGGTTTACTGCCGATCGTTGGGTGTAACACCTGAAAATGTCAATACAATTATCAGGGAGTTACTTGCTATCCGTGCAAAAAAGAGCCTGATACCATAATAATAATCAGGAATTGAAGACATTTTGGTGTCAGAGAGATCAAGTTAGATTGCAGACAGACAATAGCAGTTAACAATACACGCTATTTTATTATGATATCGTCAATATAATAGACAACCGGCAGAATAGGATCGCCAGGGTTGGGTAAATCTCCACCGGCATAGCGATCCGTTTGGCGGGTTGGTTCTGTTCGATATGCTCCGGTGCGAAGCGAGATTCGCTCAATACTGGACACAGACTCCGCAAATATGGCCTGATTAACAATCATTCTGTTATCCATCAAGAGATCATATTTTCCTTTGGCGACATTAACATTAATTTTTATTTGATACCACGTGTCTGCCTCATATCTTCCACCATCCGTTAAGTCATTGCCATTAGAAAACCGGATATGACCGTCCTCTCCAAAAATGACCCGAATTGGCCGGTGGCCTGAGTGATCAAGCACTTCCAGCTCTAAGCGACCATTTTGTATATCTCTCGCAAACACTTTGAAGGTTATACCTGTCTGTTTACTTTCTTCGAATACACGTACGGCCCTGGTATAATCATAGGGATCACTATCCTTGAGTTCAAGGCACCTATTTTTAGGGCCCGGGAAGGCCACAATTTCGGCAGTTGCCAACCGGGTGCGATAGATGTTCCAGTCGGGAATCCTTCTCCCGGCCTCAAGTCCGGTGAAAAAGTCTTCCACGGGTCCGATGATTCTATACCGGATTGGTACTGGAATCCGACTAACCCACATGTCTTCTTTGTTAACACTATAGGTAATCCACATGTCAGAACCGGGAGGAGTGCCATCGCCTTCAGAAATGCCACGGACATATTGTGGTCCGAAGTCTTTAGCGCGACCCATATAACGACGGGGAGGAACCTCCCCATGGACCAGCAGCATGTTATCGAACACGATGCCGTCATCGCTTGTTACCACAGCGAGAGGCCAACGGTGCGAGCCATAATTGGCCGGGTTGTAGACGAGTGCATAACGACCATCAACAGTCCGCTGACCCCAGGTTTTTGCGCCATCAGTTATAATACCCGGAATCCGGACTGGTTTGCTCCAGGTTTTACCTTCGTCCGGGGAAATTGCCGCGTATGAAGCTTTCCAGTGTGCAACTGCGATACCATCTTTGCGGTGATATACAGAGGGAGCTTGTAGTCCTGCAACCGTAAAAAAGCCATCAGTAGTTCTGTCCTCTTCCCACCACTGCATGGTCTTTAATTTGTCGTTGAGCAATGAGTCGCAGGCATCGACAAATCCTTTGTCGACCGAACGTGCATAGAACGGGAATGTGGAAGTATTACTCTCGTTACGTTTACCAAGAATACTGTACCTAATGAAGTAAATAGGCCCATAGGTTCCGTCTTTGTAGGCCTCCCTCACCACCCGTCCAATACCACCAACACCCATAACATTAGGTGCCTGACCGTAAAAGCCGAGAACCAGGAGCCTTCCATTGGGAGCAACATAAAAGCCCATGCGCTGGTGCATCATTGCCATTCCGGATTCGAAGCCTGAAATTGGTCCCGGTCGCAGAAGATAAATAGGGAAAACCTGCCTGGGCATATCCCAGGTCCGGCCATCGCCCGAGGTCGCCACGAGCGTCTGACCCGGTGCGAGATGTTCGCCAAAAGGATTGCTCAGATACTCAAGGTAAAATTTATCGTTCCAATAGGCGAGCATCGGTGCATGGTTATAAGTCCATCCATAGTTGTCGGCCATATCCGGCCGGGTACGGTTAGCACGAAGCACCTGAATATTTTCGACACCTATTGCATACCGGAGACGGCCATCAAAAACATCCAGACTAATACTGTCACATAAAACCCGAACCGGCTCCTCAGGGCCGCCAGGCATATTAATTTTTTGTGCAAAACCAGCCCGGGGTAAAACAAACAGGAAACCAGCTATAAGTAGACTCAAGACACAATTGTGAATAACTACATTAATTTTCATGTTATTACATTATATGGTTAAATGGTAATTCAATTCACTAAAATGACTGACAGCAGAACAAAGCTATCAATAAATAATTGGAATAACGTTTCAGTAATATTCATTGTCGTTAGAATAATTGTCGTTAGCTTTGAGTATGATTTAACAAAATAGGGCAGTGAATTGATCATGACCAAAAGCTCAAATCATTAGAATTAAATGTGTTAAATTATTCATTCCTTGTTTATACCTCTTTAATAAAAATGAACAGTAGAGAAAGAGTACTTCGTGCTATTCAGTTTGAAAGACCGGACAAGCTGCCAATTTCACATGCCATCCTCCCTTCGGCGCAAATTCGTTATGGAGAGGAATTGTCAAAGATCATCAATTCGTTCCATGAGGATTTTGGATGGGATTTTTTGCCTGATTTACCCCGGCAAAGATTGCCCCCCAATTATAAGTTAGGCCGTAACATGGATGATTGGGGAACTATTTGGAATGTCACGGTAGAGGGGCGGTCCGGAATTCCTGTTGAATTCCCGATAAACGCGGACTTTTCAAATTATGATGATTTTAAATGGCCGGAAATTTTTTCAGCTGGCGCGTCAAAATTCAGGTTATATAGCGGACACATGTCGGATAAGAGCGAGGATTATTATTCGAGGGGCGGCTGGATTGTTTTTTTTGAACAAATGCAGCAGTTGGTAGGATTTGAAAACCTCCTTGTTGCACTAATGATGGAGATTCCTGAAGTTTTCAGGCTGCGTGATGACTTGCTGAAGTTCAACCTTGCATGGTTGGACAAATGGCTGGCACGTGATTATCAGGGAATCCATTTTGCAGATGACTGGGGTTCGCAAACTAACCTGATAATTGCTCCAGACCTGTGGCGATCATTCTTCAAACCGGTTTATCAGGAGATGTTTTCGAAGGTGAAGGAAAAAGGTCTTCATGTGTGGTACCATAGTGATGGCAATATCCTTGAAATTATGCCTGATTTTATCGAACTTGGAGTTGATGTCCTTAATTGCCAGGCCTCCGTAATGGATATGAATGAGCTTGGCAAATTCGCGGGTAAAATTGCCTTCCGCACTGATATTGACCGTCAGAACATATTACCCTTTGTTACCCCTTCAGAAGTGAAGGATTACGTATTTAAACTTTTTCATCAACTTGGCACCCCTGATGGGGGCATCATAGCCTGTGGAGAAATAAGCGAAGATGTTCCTCTTGAAAACATTAAAGCGATGTACGAAGCTTTTACCGAATTTAAATGGTAATTTAATAACAAGACTAATGAAAAAATTTATAGGAATATTATTCCTGGCTATGATTACTGTTGTTGGGTTTACCTACCCCCTGTTTAGTCAGGTAATCCCGGATAAGGATTTTGAGATCTACATGGTAACTCATTCTCATGCGGATTTATCGTGGCCTGATACTCCAGAGATCTGCACCAACCTGAATGTGCAGGCGATTAAGAAATCAATAGAAATATTGAAAGACCTGAAAGATTTTAAATTTTCAGAGGAGGATGTTTTTGTGCTGCAGGAGTTTTTAAGGCGTTATCCTTCCCAGACTGAAGAGGTTCGGGATTTATTTAAAAAAAATATTCTTGAATGTGGTGCATTTTACATGGGTCCAAGTGAACTGCTGTTGGGTGGTGAGGGACTTATCAGGAATATTTATTTCGGGAAAGGATGGCTGAAAAGTAAATTTGGTGTAAATACTGAATTTGCCTGGAATGTCGATGAACCAGGACACACGCTTCAAATGCCCCAGATATTATCAAAAGCAGGGATAAAGAATTTCATTATCTGGAAAGTTCTTATGAGAAATGAGAATAATCTCAATGTGACAGGTTATGTCGGACCGGCTATTTTTCAATGGCAGTCACCTGATGGCTCCAAGGTCCTTGTAGCACATTGTCCTGAAGGCTATTCATCGGGTTCAAAATTACGTACCAATGATTTTAGCATTGCTGAAAACGCTTTGCAGGGCTTTGCCCAGCGCCAGATTGCAAGACATAATGAGTTTAATCTTCCTCCTATTATATTAATGGCTGAAGGTGGTGATTGTACGATCCCTGATCCCCTGTTAGGAATTAATGCCAGACGGTGGAATGAAAAATATGGTACCCCCAAGGTAAAACTGGCGACGGCAAACGAATATTTTAAGGCAGTGGAAGATGCTGCGCAGAAGGGCAATGGAAAAATTCAGACAATAACCGGTGAAATGCCATGCTGGTGGGATGGAACCCAGTCTGTCGAAAATGATGCTTTCATGCTCACCAGGCATGCTGAACATCTCCTTACCACTGCAGAAAAATTTTCAACTATTAACAACCTGCTTTTCCCTGGTTTTGATTATCCGCAAGCCGCCATTAACAATGCCTGGCAGGAAAAACTGTGGGTTCATGAGCATAATTGGGGAGGGACAAACGGTATTATAAGTGATGCAGTCAAACTGGCAAATGCCCGTAATATGTACACCCTTTCCAATGATTTAGTCACGGGTACACTTGGACCGCTCATCCAAAACATAAAATGCAGCGAAAGGGGAATACCTCTTGTCGTTTTTAATAGCCTGACATGGGAACGAACTGATATTGTTGATCATGTAGTTTACATTGAGAAACAGGGTATCCGGGAGCTTTGCCTTACTGATCAAAACGGCAACTTCGTTTCGTCACAGATAAAGACACTTTCAACGTATCCTGACGGCAGTGCCGCAAGAGTTCAAGTGATTTTTGAGGCCCCCGTTCCTTCTCTTGGATATGCAACCTTCTATCTTGTTGAAGGGAAAAACAAAACTGCCACATCACTGACGGCATCTGCCACGATGATGGAAAACCAGTTTTTTAAAGTAAAAATCGATCCCCGGACAGGGGGAATCACGAGCATTTTTGATAAGGTAAACAGCAAAGAAATACTCAATACCAGCATCTACAAGGGTAATGAATTGATCGCTCTTGAAAACCTCGGTGTTGATGAGGCAGAAGAATTTACCGACAAATGGTGGAGAATGGGAGAAAAGCCTGCCACTGTTACACTTGTGGAATCAGGCCCGGTTTGTGCAACTGTAAGAGTTGAAGGATCTATCCTGAATTCTGGACGGGTCCAGGAGATAACACTTTATGCTTCCCTTCCACGTATTGACCTGAAAACAGTTTTGGACTGGAATGGGCAGGAAAAAATTCAGGTCAATGCAACGTTCCCTTTTAAACTAGACCATGGGCGTCTAACATACGAAGTTCCATTTGGGATGGTAGAATATGGAAAAGAAAGTGCTGCCTCAAAAGCATGTCACCCGACTGTTCGGGCAACAAATAACTGGATGGATATTTCCAATGATTCGATGGGGATAACCCTGGCAACCGAGGTATCACCGTTCGATGTAAAAGACCGAATGGACCCGCGTTTCCATGATGCGCGGATATTAGAGGGAACAATGCCAAAGACGACATTTACGATGGACACAAAATCGTCGAAATTGTACAGCAGGATTGCGCTGCAGGATCCGCTGCTTCTTGAAACAGATTTTGTTTTACAACCTATCCTTTTAAGAAGTGTTTTTAGTTGCGGTGATAAAAATCTCTATTTTACACAGAAAGGGAAACACCCCTATCGTTTTTCTATTTCTACGCACAAGGGAGGGTTGGTCGCCAATAAAGCTGTACGGACTGGTTGGGAACATAATTCGCCGTTAATTGTCATGAAAGGTCAGTCCGGCAGTGGCAGTCTTGCCGACCGCAACTCCTTTCTCCAGGTTTCGCAACCCAATGTAATTGTGTCCATCCTGAAAAAAGCCGAGGATGGAAACGGTGTAATTGTAAGGTGTTATGAAACCGATGGGAAGAATACAACAATTTCAGTTAAGGGGCCGGATGAGATTCGAAAAGCTGCCAGGGTCAGCATTATTGAAGAGCAACTGAATAACGATTCGTTTCCGATTGAGGAAAATATGGTAAAAGAGGTAAGTGTGGGAAAATTCGCAATTGAAACTCTGCGACTTAACTATAAATAGGCCGGCAGAAAGTGGTCAATTTGAATCTGCCGAAGGTGGTCAGTTTGACCGAAGTTTGCACCAAAGGTCAGTAACCACTTTGACATTTGTAGTTGGAAATAAATAGTAAAAATGACAATCGGTGTTCACAAGAATCAACCAGTGGAATCTCAAAATGGTTTAGACCTCCCACTCATAATCAGGGTGGCGCAGGAACATGCCCTACTGGGACAGCTACCAAAATCAAATACTTACAAGGCTAACTTGTATGTGTTTTATATTTCACGCCACGATTTGGGGGATAATTGAAGTTTTGTGCTGAAAATTTATACACCGATGGTTGACTTCTT